>CANLCA010000430.1 GCA_947487925.1 Verrucomicrobiales bacterium
ATGAAACTATATTCGAGATCGAATTGGATGCCTGCGGTTGTGTGGTGGGTTGTCTGTTTCCTCGGTTTTTGGGGAGCGATGGCAGCGGATGTGGCGTCACAGGCCGCGCTCATCGCCGAAAGGCAGGAACAACGGGAAAAGATGGAATCGTTGTCCGCGAAAATCGATGATCTTTGGTCGGCGCAAACAGCTCAGCAAAAGCGACTTTCGGGCTTGGCTGAGGAGGTTTCCCGGGTTCGCATGGAAGCCGATCGCGGTTCGAGCAAACAAGCGACACGAGAGGAGCTTCAAAAGCTTTCAGAGACCGTCAGACAGGCGATTAAGGAGTTGGACGAAAGAAGGGAGGCCGATCGAAAGTTGATCCTCGAGGAGATCCGCAAGCTTGCAAAGTTGCCGGTGGCGGTGCCCCATTCCCCTTTGGGCGGCGAATCGAGGAACGGGGGCAGAATCGAAAAAGGCCCCGGACCTGGCTCGACAGAGAAGAGCCCTTTGGTGGAGGAACCCAAAGCGCGGAATGCTTCTGCTGAGGGGTATGAGTACGAGGTCAAAAAGGACGAAACGTTGTCGAAGATACTCCACGCCTATAACGAGGTGTTCAAGCAGGATGGAAAGCGCACGGTAACTTTAAAACAGATTTTGGATCTGGAGCAAAACAAGCATATCAAACCCAACGCGCTGCGCGTCGGGCAGAAGATTTTCATCCCGGATCCTCCGAAAAAATGAGACCTCCCGCATTGTGATCAAGGCGTTACGAAGAATCCATCTGTATCTGGGCTGTTTCTTCGCTCCGTTATTGACCTTTTACGTGGTGACAGGTTGGTATCAGACACTGAATAGGAACCGCACGAAGACCGAAGGTGAGGCTGGAGATTTTATGAGTCGGTTAACCTCGGTTCACGTGGATCAGATTTATCCCTCTGAGAAAGTCATGGCTTTTTCACCGGCCTTGTACCGGGGGCTTGTAGTGGTCATGTCAGCGTCCTTGATTGTGACATTGGCTATTGGTATCGTGCTGGCATTCCGGCTGAACAAAGCCAAATGGCCGGTTTGGCTCTCATTGGTTTTGGGAGTTGTCGTCCCTCTTGTTTTGCTTTGGCTTGGTCAGAAGCGATGAACTTGATAGATGCTGTTGCGAGGATGAAGCTCACCGCGCTTTATGCGTGGTTGATCATTGGGCTTGTGTTGCTGACCCTGCTCTTGATTTGGCTCACGAGTCGGCTGCGGTATCGGATCACCGCGACGCACATGGAAGTCACTTTATTCGGCGTCTGCGCTCGGCGCATCGCCTTCGGAAACATTGAAAGGGTGAGCAAACGCCCTCCAACCTTTTCTGAGAATTGGGGCAACACCTTGAAGCCAGAGCCACGACGGCTCGTGATTCATCGTAAGAAAGGGCTCCTCAAGGAGTTTTCGATCACGCCGATGAACCGCTATTTATTCAAGGCTGAGTTGGAGCGGGCGATGCAGGGCCTTGGATTGGGAAACGCATCCTCCGCCACGGTTGCGATGACGGAGGAACGAGAGCGCGAACAGGCTTGATGCGCGGGATTGGATCGGCGGATTTTCGGGCCATCATCGGGAGACGCAGGTGCCGGGGTTCACACTCTATTTCCCGGGTCCTGATCGTTTCAGAAAACTCGGCCCATTTTATTCCTTGTCAATCGTTGTCCGACTGCATAGCCTCTGCCTCCCTTTGCTATGAAGGCTGAAATTCATCCACGATATTTGGAGTCTGAAATGCGCTGCGCCTGCGGCAACGTGATCAAGACGCGTTCGACTCGCGCGTCTGTTGTCATTGGAATCTGCAATGCCTGCCATCCGTTTTACACGGGGCAGCAGAAGTTTGTCGATACGGCTGGCCGTGTTGACAAATTCCAGCAGCGAATGGTGAAAACACAAGCGGCGCAGGCGGCCCAGGCCGCGGCTGCGACAGCCAAGAAGAAGCGCAAGTAGAGTTTTTAAAAGGCACCGCCCGCAGGCATTCTATGCCTGCGGGCGGTTGCTTTTTTGTCCCTCAGCAGAAGCTGCGGCGATTCCAAGTCGACGGAGGTTGAGCGTATGCAATTCGATCTGCAACCCTACATCGAAAGGTTCGAGAGGAAGTACGCCGAGGTCGAGAGTGGCTTGAGCGATCCCAAGGTCTTTGAGCAGCCGCAAAAATTTCAAGAACTGTCGCGGGAGTACGCCCGACTCAAGGAGATTGTCACAAGTGGACGGGGATTTCTCAAGGCCTCCAAGGATCTTGAGGAGAACCGTGAGTTGCTGCGCGCCGAACAACCTGATTCCGAAATGGGATTAATGGTGAAGGAGGAGGTGGCGCGATTGGAGGCTGATGTGAGGAAGCTGGAACTGGGCGTCCGGCGGGGATTGGTACCTCCTGACCCTGTGGATTCACGCAACACGATTGTCGAGATTCGGGCCGGAGCTGGAGGGTCTGAATCCGCGCTCTTCGCGGCCGATCTCTATCGAATGTTCGCGCGCTACGCCGAGTCTCGAGGGTGGAAAGTGGAGACGCTGGACAGTAGTCCGTCCGACCTGGGGGGATTTCGTGAGGTTGTTATGGCCATCTCGGGTCAGGATGTTTACAAGCGGCTTAAATACGAGAGCGGCGTGCACCGAGTGCAGCGGGTTCCAGCCACGGAGGCTCAGGGGAGAATTCATACCAGCACAGCGACGGTGGCGGTTTTGCCCGAGGCCCAGGAAGTTGACGTTCAGATCAAAACCGAAGAACTCGAAATTACGGTGTGCAGGGCTTCTGGTCCCGGCGGGCAGGGTGTGAATACGACGGATTCAGCGGTCCAGATTTTGCATAAACCCACGGGTTTGATCGTGCGGTGTGCAGACGGACGGTCACAGCAAAAGAACAAGGCGCAAGCGATGATGGTGTTAAGGTCTCGACTGCTGGAGGCACGCGTTGCGGAAGAAAACGCGCGCTATGCCGCCCAACGAAAAGCTCAAGTCGGCACCGGGGAGCGGAATGAGCGGATCCGGACGTACAATTTTCCCCAAAACAGGGTCACGGACCATCGCATTGAACTCACGCTTTATAATTTACCGGCCTTCATTAACGGTGATTTGGATCCGGTAATTGAACCGCTCATGAATTTTGATTTGGAAGAGCGATTGGCGGCGGTCAAACTTTGACTTCGGTCCAGCACAGGGTCACTCCTCCGAAAACGGAGACGGTAGTCTTCGTGTTACCTGCCCCTCAGAACCAACATTGGTGTGCTTCCCTATCTTGATTTAGAGGGTTTATACCCCCCATTTTTGAGCATTTCTTCCACTTGGATATCTTAATCCTGGTCTCTATCTCATCCATCCGCGGGTCGTTGGTTCGGGGGGCTTTCCGTTTCATCTCGGCCTTGTGGCGGATTATTATCGACTCCATAGCCAACATCTGCGACTATCACAGGACTACTACGGATGTTTGGACTGCTCAAAAACCTGTTTGGCACGAAGTCACCGGAACCCGAAAAGGATGACGGAGCACGTGCCTCTTCGCCACCACCACGCGGGGCACCCGCCCCAGCCCCACCGGAGGGCGTTGGCGCTGCATCGCAACCACCGCCGACAACACCAGCCTTCCAACCGTTACCAGTTCCGGCCGGACCGAAGATCTCTCTGTCTCTGAAGCAAATCATTCCCAAATTGCCTCCCTCAATCGCCACGGCACAACCCAAAAACTTGCGTGGTGACGCCACGTTTTCAGTGCCTGTCGCGAAGGTGATTGACCAACTGCCGTTCGGTTGCGTGCGGGTCAGTTTCGCTGAGTTGTTTTCATGGACGACACCCAAAGTGCTGACTTTCTG
>CANLCA010000431.1 GCA_947487925.1 Verrucomicrobiales bacterium
GGTCGCGGCGTTGTAAAGTTTGCACCTTACTTGCAAGCGATCAAAGAGCTGGCGATCGACGGAGTAGTGTCGATCGAACTGGAGTATGCGCCCGATCCTTCCAAGATAGTCGAGTGGGTCGAGGAAGCGTACCGCGAGACGGCCAAGCTGATGGAGTTGGTGGGACTGCGTGGGGGGAGCGGTTCAGTTTGAAGTGAGAAACTTTAAGAGCTCAATTTGTTCCCGGTCGCTCAGCGACTCGATAAGGCCCTCGGGCATTAGCGACTTCTCGCCCGTCGTGCGCTGAGCGATGTCCTCGTTGGCGGTGACCGTTTCTCCCGCAGTCGTGCGCATCGTCACGGCGGTGGGCGTTTGCTGGATGACGAGGCCGGAGATGACGTCGCCTTTCTTCGTTTCAATCGTGGTCATTTGGAAATCGGTTCCGATGACGGCGTTCGGGTCGATGACGTTCTCGAGGTAATAGCGGATTCCGTTCTTTCCGGCGCCAGTCAACTCCGGCCCGAGGAGCGTGCCTTCGCCGCGCAGCAGGTGGCACGTCGCGCATAGTTTTTGAAAGTGCAGGCGGCC
Organism: Verrucomicrobiales bacterium; assembly: GCA_947487925.1. Classification (GTDB taxonomy): domain Bacteria; phylum Verrucomicrobiota; class Verrucomicrobiia; order Limisphaerales; family F1-80-MAGS106; genus F1-80-MAGS106. The sequence goes on from CANLCA010000431.1 coordinate 568, forward strand.
CGCACTGGCGTCGTAGGCCCACAACGGCGCTTCGTTGAACACCTTTTCCAAGCGCGCCATCTGCGCTTGTTTCTCCGCCGGACTTTGCAGAATCTTTCCCCAGTGAGCCGTGACGCGCCGATCCACCTCGGGGTTTTTCAGTTCAGTGAGCTGGCGAATGTGAAAGGCGGTGAGCTGGTCCCGCTTGATCCGGCGAGCAGCAACCGCATCCAGCAATGCCAGCGCGAAGGTTGAGCGGCTGGCCAGCGTATTCAGCGCGGCCAATCGCTCGGCGGGCGAGAATTTATCGAAGCGGCGCAGCACTTCCTCGGAAATGTCCATCCCATCAAAGCGAGCCAGCAGATGGATCGTTTGCGAGCGGAACTCCCGGTCATCGAGCAGAGCGAGGAACGTCGGAAGCGACCCGCGGTCCTGCGCACGACTCAGAATCGCGAACGCATGTCGGCGCGACTCGACATCGGCGCTGGCATTGGCCAACTGTTCGCGCAGCCCCGGAAACATCGAGACATCGCCGAACACAGCTGCCAAACGCACCGCTTGCCGATGAATGCGGGGGTCGCCGCTTGCAGAGAGTTTTGTCGCGACCTGCTTCCACGAAGAGGGCATGGCGACGTGCCCTCGCGCGTTCATCGCCAGTTCGATGCCAGCAAGTCGGCGACGCAGCGTTTCGCCGTAGATGTTGTTCAGACTTTCAACGACGCGGTTCAATGGGTTTCCACCGAAGGTTGCGGCGTACCAGTAAATATACTCCGCAAGTTGAGTGATCTGCGTGTTTGCCGCCACGTCGAATGCGCGATCGAGGGAAATTGATCCCGAGCGAGTCGCGGCCATGCGTTGCGCGAGACCTTGCCAGAGCAGCGAGGGAAGATTTCGGTCGTCGCCATCTTCGGCGTGCTGCGCGAGTTCATCGATCAACTCCCACGCCGTCCTTTCGGGCAAGCGCTGGATCGCGGACGCGAGGTAGCGCCTGACCACGGGCGAAGGATCAGTCTTAGCAAGCCTGATGAACTGCTGTCGTTGATCGGTGGGTTCTTCCTTGTTGTCCGTGCAAAGCTGGATTCCCCAGCCGCGCACAAATTCATCCGGATCGTTGAGCGCTCGCTCGGCCACTGTGGAAGAGAAGTGGCCGACGGCGTGAACGGTCCACAACGCTCGAAGCCGAATCGCGGGATCGACGTGATTGACGAAGATACTGGCGAGGCCGGCGATGGCTTCATCCCGGATCGGCCGGGTCTGCGCACGCTCGTGAAGCAACCGGCGCGCTGTGCGAGAATACCAGTCGTTCTTGTGGCCGTGGAGTTCCACCAGCTTGGCGTCGTCGAGGCTTCCGAGATTCACTTTGACAGGTTTGTAGGTGGCTTCCCATTGGAGCCGGTAAATGCGGCCGTTGCTTCGGTCCCAGCGCTCCGTGTTCGGGTTGTGACAATGCTGTTGGTCGTACCAATCGATGACATAGACCGCGCCGTCAGGGCCGTACTGAAGATCGATCGCAACATATTTCGGATCGCTGCAAAAGAATTGATCGCGGCCCGCGTGAACTGTTTCAAAGCCACTGCCGATCCGGCGGTTCACCTGATGATTGATCTGGTGGCCTCCAAGATTGTGAGTGAAAAGATGGCCGCGGAATTCATCCGGCCAATTGTCGCCGAGATAGAGCATCGTTCCGACGTGCGAGTGCCCGCCGTAAATCGCGTCGCTGCCAGGCTTGCCCGCGCCACCGGCTCCGTGATCGTAGCGGGCGGACGCGAGGAGGAAATTTTGCAATTCGGGAAAATCAACGGGCGGATTCGAAATGATGAAAGGCGCGTAGTTCGCGTTGGCTTGATTCCAGAAATGCCCGCCCTGAATAACGTGGGTGGTGCAACCGCGACCCCAATAGCTGCGGCAATGCGTCATGAAGAGCTGACCACGCTCGTCGTAATCCAATCCCCATTGGTTGCTGCCACCGTGGGCGAAGACTTCGAACTCGCGCCGGACCGGGTGGTACCGCCAAACACCCGCGCGGAGTTCGACCCGCTGCGCGTCCGGTGTGCCGGGCTTGCCAATGTGGGCCAGATTAAATACGCCCTGGTTTCCATAAAGCCAGCCGTCTGGCCCCCAGAGAAAACTGTTCAAGCACTCGTGCGTGTCCTGGTAACCAAAGCCATCAAGCAACACCTCCGGCGGGCCGTCGGGAATATCGTCGTGATTGCGATCTGGAATAAACAACAGCTCGGGTGCCGCGCCTACCCACACGCCTCCGTAACCGACTTCGAAACCGGAGACGAGGTTCAGCCCTTCCGCGAAGACCTTGCGGGACTCGAACCGTCCATCACCATCGCCATCTTCGAAGATCACGATTTTGTCGAGCCCCTGGCCTGCAGGCCGTTTCTGCGGGTAACTGTAAGCCTCGGCCACCCAGATACGGCCCCGCTCGTCGAACGCGAACGCGACAGGTTGGTGCAGGTCCGGTTCGGCAGCGACCAATTCCGCGCGGAACCCGGCGGGCAAGAACATTTGCGCCACCGTTTGCTCCGCGCTTGTGTTTGCGGCAGTCGGAACGTGATTGGGCTTCAGGTGTTGCAGGACGGGACTGGTCTGGAGCCGCTTCACATCGGGCAGCGGCTGCTCGGCGAAAACTGCCTCCGTCAACAAACAGACCAAAAGGATCAGAACTCCTGATGCCGTGGAAACGAGATGATTCCGTCCTGACAGTTTGACACGGCTTTTCCCCTCACCCCAGCCCTCTCCCCAGCGGAGAGGGAGAATCGTTTTCCGCATCGGCAGAGATGGCTCGCGTAGGGTTGTCCAAAGCGGCATGAGTGGTTCCCCTCTCCTTGGGGAGAGGGCCAGGGTGAGGGGAAAAAAGGACCAGGCCAATTCCATGCGCTCAAGAATGGCCCGCAGCGGATCAGGATGTCTGAGGATAGGGACGGCGAAGCCGGTGAAGAGACTCTGGCTGGAACCGGAGAGTTGCATGTCACCGATTTACTGGAGTCTCGATACATTGTCAAAAGCCGTTGTCCATCGGGCGTTCTCAATCGTGCGGCAGACAGATCATCTAAGTTTGACGTTCCAGGAGAGAACACCCCGAACTTGGTGCGCACCTTGCGCCCTTGAACGGTGGGGCGAGACTCTCTCCGAGCTGTAGTCTCCGAGCGGGAAGCCGTCGAGTCCTGACCTTATCGAGTGCCAGAAAAAGTCAGGGTTCGAGGGGACTCTCACCCCACCCAGGTTCATGGGCAGGGAAGGTTGCCCATCA
>CANLCA010000432.1 GCA_947487925.1 Verrucomicrobiales bacterium
CCGAGGCCTCCTGCCCAACCCTCGGCTCCTCAGAAGCCGGTGCGCCTAGGAATCCACCAGAACCCGCGGGAGGAACCCCTGGATCTCCAGCCAGCGGGCGCCGACCCCGTCCGCGGGAACGACGTGCTCCACCTCGCCGTCGAGGGCGCGGGGAAGGTCCCCGAGGTGGGTTGCTCAGAGGGGAAGAAGAAGGATCTTCAGAAGTCATAAAAAATTAACCACTCACCTAACGTCACATCGGAACCAACCGATATACCTTGCCTGTCTTGCCAACCAGCTGGTTGCTGTCGTTGGTCATCACGTAAAGTTCACCATTTTCATCCTCGCCCATCGCCACCACGTAGGCTCCAACATGTCCTTGTGGATGTGAGCCCAGCTCTAATGAAGCCAAGCTCCAACGGTTGCCCGCTCCAGAGGCAGGTCTTGTGGCGGTAAATAAAACTCCCTCGCCCTTGATCCATTTCATGGACCAGTCGGCAAAAATATAGCGGCCTTGGAGATGAGGAAAACTCTTCCCCCGATACACGTAGCCGCCCGTGACACTGATACCCCGAGCCTCGGGATCTTTCGCAAATCGCTTAAAATTCTTGTAGGCCAAAATGGGATCGATAAAGGGCTTCCCGTCCGCGCCCACCTCGGGGCCTTTTTCAGGGGGATTCACGGGATTTTTCGGATCGAAACAAACAAACCCTTCCCGCATGTTCCAGCCGTAGTTGCCTCCCTTGACAATAATGTTGATCTCTTCGAAGGCATCCTGGCCCACGTCCGCGGAAAAAAGTTCGTGCTTCCCTCCGCGGTCAAACGAAAAACCCCAAGGGTTCCTCAGCCCGTAGGCAAAAATCTCCGGCCGCCCTTTTCCGTTCTTGAACGGATTATCCTGCGGTATCGCATAGGGAGATCCGTGGTCGACGTCGATTCTCAAAAACTTGCCTAGAAGGGTGTCCAGGGTTTGCCCGTTCCCGATTGGAGGATGGCCGAGACCTACATCGTGCGCTTCCCCCCCATCCCCAACACCGATGTAAAGAAACCCGTCTGGCCCAAACGCAAGCCGGCCCGAGTTGTGGTTCATTTGGGGTTGGTCAATCTCCAGCAACAGACGTTCGGAGCTCAAGTCCACCTTTTCCTTGTCCGACTCCGACACCTTGAACTCTGAAATCCTCGCTGTGTGGTTGTAGCCGGCGGGTGCCCCCGCGCGAAGAGGAGCACTGTAAAAGGTGTAAAGTTTGCCGTTGCGCTTGAAATTCGGGTGGAGCGCCAACCCCAAGATGCCACGCTCGTCAAAACCCTCGTTCAATTTGACGAGGCGCCCCTGTAAATCCAGAAACAGTTTCGGCGACGCGCCTTTGGCGAGCACATAGACCTGGCCAACCTGGTCCCAAACGAGATTCTTGCCAGATCCATCTCCCAACGGGATCAGCCCCACGGGCGATACAAATTCCCCGGCAACCAACTTCAATCCAGGTTTGACCTCGGCGGCATTCGCCACCCCTGCCTCCAAAAAGGTTAGGAGCGCAATACTCAAACACATCGAAGCCCTACCCATCCCAACCAAAAAACCTGATTTCTTCATGAATGAGAGAACTGTAGGGGGGTTTCTATAAAAAGCCAAGCGCCGTTGTAAAAGAGATCAACCAAAACTAGGTGGCGCAACTCGCGCCGATGGTAAATCTCAAATCAATCAGCTAAACGAGCCCCCACGATAGGTTCCTCCCACGGATTAACAGGAAGGTTTCGAGGACTCCAGTGAGTCGGATTTCGGAAAGTGCGACCATCCTATCATCAGTTTCTCGGTTGTTCCGTTCATTTTCAAAGACGCACCCACCCTCATGCAAGTGCATCAATCAAGGAGACTCACACTCGAAAACCCTTCCGGTCTTTCAGCAATCCTCGCAACGCCGCACCCGGAGCAGCCACGAGGTCGGCAGTCACAAAAAAACCAGCAACTCGGCTCGAAGGTAGCCGGAACTTGAAGTCTCTGAATACCCGCTCGCAAACCGTCATCAACCCTCTAGCCCCAGTCCGCTCCTCAGCGGCCAAAGCAGCAAGACCCCTTAACCCGCCATCCTCAAACTTGACGTCGATCCCGTACGCTGCAAACGCCCGCTCGTACTGATGGATCAAGCTGCTCTCGCTCTTCCTCAGCACGTTGAACAAATCCTCCCTGTCCAGCCCATGACACGCCACGCGGACAGGAAGTCGTCCCACAAACTCAGGCTCCAACCCATACTCGATAAGATCCGCCGTAGCCACTTTCTGAAAAAGCTGGTCCACGCTCCTCTTGATCCCCCTCGCACTGCCGGGTCCGTCCCGACGTTGGGCCGGCAAATCCTCCCCCATCAAAACGCTCATTACGCCCTCAAGTCCGTCGACTTTTAGACGCCGCCGTCCCTCCGACTCCAACCGCCTCCGAATAATCTCCTCCATGCCGGAAAAAGCGCCGCTGACTATAAATAGTATGTGGCGCGTGTTGATGGTCTCGGGTTGAGCCCCACCCCCTCCTCGCATGGTTTGCATCGCAGTCTGAAGCTGGCCCGTCATGTCGTTGGGCGACACAACGGGTACGTCTCCGTCCTCCATCAACTTCAGTAGATTGGTCTGCACCCCCCGACCGGACACGTCCCTACCGGCGATCGGTTCGCGCGTCCCCAGTTTGTCGACTTCGTCCAGATAGATAATCCCGTGCTCCGCTTTCTTAACGTTTCCGCCCGCCCGCCGGACAAGATCACGCACGAGGTCATCGACGTCCCCTCCCACATACCCCGTCTCGCTGAACTTGGTCGCGTCGGCTTTCACAAACGGCACACCAATCAGCTCCGCCGCGGAGCGGACCAAGTGCGTTTTGCCAACGCCCGTCGGCCCGAGAAGCAAGACATTCTGCTTCTGATAAAACGGAGCCCCATGCCCCTCCAAGGTCAATCGCACATGCTGAAAGTGATCACAGAGCGCCACGCTCAGCACCTTCTTTGCCTCCTTCTGGCCAATCACAAACCGATCCAGATATCGCGCGACATCCGCCGGCTTAAGATGAAAACCGAATGCAGGCTCGGAGGGGGCGGCGGTCTCCGCGATCCCGGGTTTGACAGGTTTGTCTCTCTTCCCCTTCCTCCGGCGCCCAAGGGGAAGTGTTGCCGGCATTCCTGCCGTCGATGGACCCAACGACTCGGGGCCGTCAAAGGGTTGATTCGACATGCAAAAACGAATCAATAACGGTAATGTTCCGGCTTGTAAGGACCCTCAGCGGGTACTCCCAAATACGCCGCCTGGGCCTTCGTCAGCTGGGTGAGCTTCACACCGATCTTTTCGAGGTGCAACCGCGCCACTTCCTCATCCAGCTTCTTGGGAAGTCGATAAACCGTTTTCTCGTATTTCTCTTTGTTGGACCAAAGATCGATCTGAGCCAGTACCTGGTTGGTAAATGAATTGGACATCACAAACGACGGATGACCTGTAGCACAACCCAAATTCACCAGCCGACCCTCCGCCAACAAATAGAGGCTCTTGTTGCCGGGAAGATAATACCGGTCGTATTGCGGCTTGATGTTTTCCACCCTCACCCCTTTGGCTTTTTTCAGTTTGTCCACCTGAATCTCGTTGTCGAAATGCCCGATATTACAGACGATAGCCTGATCCTTCATCGCCAACATGTGCTCCACGGTAATGATGTCGCAGTTGCCCGTGGTCGTCACGTAGATGTCTCCAGTCCCCAACGTGCTCTCGAGCGTGTTCACTTCAAAACCCTCCATCGCTGCCTGCAACGCGTTGATGGGATCGATCTCGGTCACTACAACCCTAGCGCC
>CANLCA010000433.1 GCA_947487925.1 Verrucomicrobiales bacterium
GATGCACTCGAAGATGTCCCATCGGCCCCGTGTGACCGTCGGGTTGGCGGATGCGGATATCGTGGGAGCCGACAACCGCGCCCTGCAAGCCGCGGTGGATTACGTGGCGGGTCTTGGGGGCGGGCTTGTGGAGATAGGGCCTGGGCAATTTCTGATGAAAGACTCGTTGCATCTGAGGTCCTTTGTGACGGTCCGCGGATCCAAGGGCAGCACCCTATTACGCAAGGCCAAGGCTTCTGTCTCACCATTGGCTCTCGATGGCGATTTCGGTGAAGAACAATTCACGGTGGTGAACCCTGAGGGATTCCAAACTGGTTTTGGGGTGGCTATCTGGGATCAGAGTTCCGGCGGATTCCACACTACCGTGGCGCGCATCACGGGACAGAAGGGCGGCACGTTCTCCATCGACAAACCCTTGAATGCGGACTGTCTTGTGGGAGGGAAGGCTCAGGCAGCGACGGTTTTTCCCGTGGTCAGTGGTTATAATTTGGAAGACGCGCGCCTTGAGGATGTGATCATCGATGGCAACAAGGACGAAAACGTTGCCCTGAACGGGTGCCGGGGCGCAGGCATATTTCTTTACCGCGGTTTTGGTACGATCATCAAAGGTTGCACAGTTCGAAATTATCACGGCGATGGGATCAGTTTTCAGCAGTCCAATGATGTGGTGTTGGAGGGGTGCGTGAGCGAGGATAACGCGGGTCTTGGGCTGCACCCTGGCAGTGGATCGCAGCGGCCTGTGGTTCGCGGGAACGTGGCGAGGAGGAATGGGGAGGACGGACTTTTTCTTTGCTGGCGAGTGCGGCACGGGCTCTTCGAGAAGAACATCCTTGAAGACAACAAACGCTACGGCATCTCGATCGGGCACAAGGACAGCGATAACTTGCTTCGCGGGAACGAGGTTCGCGCCAACCACCATGAGGGCGTGTTTTTTCGAAACGAATCGGTGGGCATGGCCGGGCACCGGAACAGGCTCGAAGAGAATATCATCGAAAACAATGGGGCCAAATCGGCCTCCGCCGGAATTCGTGTCCGAGGGGTTACCAAGAATTTGGTGTTCCGAAACAATGTCATCCGCGACACCCGTGTTGGCGCGGCTCAAACACAGTCGGTGGGCATCCGAATTGAGGAAGAGGCTGGCGAGGTAGAGATCCAAGGCAATCAGATTGACGCCGCGACTCGGATTGAGGACCGACGCAAAGTCCGGCCGAATTAGGTTCGCAGCGGCTGAGGTTCATGGCCTCGAATCACTTCCGAAACTCGGACATGTCGTCTCTCTTCATGAACTGTGTTCGGTTCGGAGGGTCGTGTTTCCGTGAGGCCCGGGAATCCTGCCCCTCAGGGATCGCCGACTCGTGTCATTTGCCCCTTCGATCTCCGCCAACAGAATTGCTGACTTTTGATTTTTGATTTTGACGGTTCCAGGCTACATTGGCGCCCATGTCTTCTGACACCGAGTCACCGATGGATCGGCTATGGCGGGAATACAGCCGGCTATTCCATGAGTTTGACGATCTGACGCTGGCGCGTTGGATGGCGCAGACATTGGGGCAAATAGAAGGCCGGGCTTGGAGGCTCTCCCATCCATTGCTGGGTGCGTATCGATTGGCCGCGCAGGTGGGGCATGACCGTCAGATATGGTTTAAAAGGCTGGTTTCGGTTCCGAGTTCCTACGCTGTGGCCGAGTGTTGCCGGGCCCCGTTGCTACCCCTGTTCACCCGAGATGTTGTGGAATCAGGACTGGTCTGTCAGCATTGCTCAGAGACCTTGATGCCGTTTTCCGAATTTCCGGAGGACACACGGAAGGAGATACAGGAGTGGGGGGAGATCTACGCGAAGCACCATGCCGTCGCGCATTGGAACGATCGGGAGCAGGCGCAGTGCGACAATTACACCCAGGCCTGTGAGCAGGCGGCTCAGTCCGCAGAGGGGCTGCTCGTCAGGGCTGCCTTGGATATTGTGCCGCGTTTCCTGGACACGTTTCAAGCGATCGTTTGGGAAGACCAGGACGAATGCCTCGAGGTTCGCCCTGAGGATCTCGACCTGCTTCCTCGGGATTAGGGGTGAAGTATGAGATTTCTCATCCGTTGGATGTTCCGTTTTCTGATCCTGCTCGTCGTGCTAGCGGTGGCCTGTGTGCTCCTGGTTGATACCGCGGCGAAGTCGTTGATGGAGGGGCGGCTTCGCGCGCAAACCGGCATGGATGTCAAGATTGGGAAAGTGGAGATCGGCTTGGCATCGCCCACCTTCAGAATGGAAGGGTTCAAGCTCTATAATGCATCCGAGTTCGGAGGGACTTCGTTGATGGAGATTCCGGAGCTCTATGTGGAATACGACCGGGCGATGATTTCCCAACAGAAGCTGAAGCTAAAACTTTTGCGAATTCACGTTTCTGAGATCACGGTAGTGAGGGATGCCAAGGGAAGAACCAACCTGGATGCTTTGCAGTCTCAGAAGGCCGGGACCCAGCAGGCAGGAATAGAGTTTGAAGGGATCGAGACATTGAATCTGAGTCTCGGAAAATTACGCTACATCGACCTCAAAGATCCGAAGCAAATCAAAGAGGTGAGCTTTGGTCTGAAAGAGGAAGTGGTTCACAACGTCAAGAGCATCGGGGATCTGTCTGGGGTGATGGTCAAGGTGGCTGTGAAACAAGGCGCCGGGTTGATCTCAGGGGGCTGGTTGAATGCGTTGCTGCCTTCTTTGGGGATGACCAATCAAGCCGTGGCTCCCGGGCCTCAGAAAAAGTAAGAGGGATTGTGGCCCGCGAGACATTCAGATCCGAACCTTGAATTCCTGACCCCTTTTGACCGATCGACAAAAGGCCGCCATCAGTTCAGGGATTTGTTTGAGGTCTTTCAAGCTGACCAGTTCGACGGGCGAGTGCATGTAGCGATTTGGGAGGCTGATCAAGGCGCTGGGAATGCCCCCGCGAGTCCAAAAGATCACGTCTGTGTCTGTCCCGCTGGAAGAAGACATCGCCTCATGCTGAAGTTTGATGTTTTCCGCTTTTGCAACCCGCTCCAACTGGGCAACAACTTCCCGGTGGTTGCACCCGCCGTGGGTGATGGCGGGGCCTTTTCCAACCTTGACATCGCCATGCTGGGCTTGGCTCACGGTGGGATAATCCGTGGCGTGAGTGACATCCACCACGAGGGCGACGTCGGGCTTGAGTGAATAGGCAATCTGGCGTGCGCCGAGCAACCCGACTTCCTCCATGATGTTGGAGACGGCGCAGATCTCCGCCTTGAGCCCTTTATCGCCAGCCAACAATCGCAGCGTCTCGGCGACCGCAAAAGTTCCGATTCGGTTATCGAAGGCGCGCGCGATGGCTAAGTCGTTCCGGAGCAACTCGAATTCGTCCGTCAGTGTGATCGGGTCGCCCACGCGGATCAGTTTTTCAGCTTCCTTTCGAGAGCTGACGCCAATGTCGATGAAGAGGTCGTGGATTTTTGGGGACTTCTGGCTCTCATCCGATTTAGTGAGGTGAGGGGCGACATTGCCCACGACACCTTTTACGGGGCCTGCCTTGGAGTGAATACAAACCCGTTGAGCCTTGGTGATTGCCGCATCAACCCCTCCGAGGCGGCGCACATAGATATAACCTTCCTCCGAAATGAAGTTAACGGTCATGGCGATTTCGTCCGCGTGGGCAGCGAGCATGACCCGCGGCGACCCACCTTTGTTCCTGACCGCGACGCAATTGCCGTAGGCGTCCCAGTAGGTTTCATCCGCGTAAGGGGCCACGTAATCGAGCCAGACTCGTTGTCCCCGGGCCTCGTTGCCGGA
>CANLCA010000434.1 GCA_947487925.1 Verrucomicrobiales bacterium
ATGCCGCCTTCCCCCGTGGAGCGTGCCTCCGGGCGAAACGCGGACTGGACTCACTTTTACAGCCGTGACGTTTTGTCCATGCCGGATAAGTGGGAGTACCCTTGGTTTGCTGCCTGGGACCTGGCGTTTCACATGATCCCATTCGCACGATTGGACGGCGAGTTTGCCAAGCAACAGCTGGGCCTGCTTCTCCGGGAATGGTACATGCATCCGAACGGTCAGATTCCCGCCTACGAATTCGCTTTTGGCGACGTCAACCCACCGGTCCACGCCTGGGCGGCCTGGCGTGTCTACAAGATCGCTGGCAGGGACGGTCAGAGGGATCGGCAGTTTTTGGAAAGTATCTTCCAGAAGCTGCTCATCAACTTCACATGGTGGGTGAATCGCAAGGATGCCAACGGCAAGAATTTATTTTCGGGAGGGTTTCTCGGATTGGACAACATCGGGGTGTTTGACCGCTCCAAGCCGCTGCCCACGGGAGGAGCTTTACAGCAGGCGGATGGCACGGCGTGGATGGCGTTTTATGCCGCGACGATGCTGTCCATCGCGCTCGAATTAGCCCGCGACGGGGGGCGTGTCAACAAGGCGTATGAGGACATGGCCTCGAAGTTTCTCGAACACTTCATCCAGATCACGGAGGCGATGAACACGTTGGGCGGATTCGGGCTTTGGGACGAGGAGGATGGTTTCTATTATGATCGTCTGTTGACGGATGACAAAGTGATCCCGCTTCGGACGCGTTCGCTGGTGGGTCTGTTGCCCTTGATCGCGGTGGAGGTTCTTGATCAGGAGACCATTGATCGGTTGCCTGGGTTCAAAAAACGTTTGGAGTGGTTTCTGAAAAACCGCCAGGATTTGGCCAGGCACGTCACGCCTGGCGGGGCGGGGCGGGAGTCGCTACGCTTGCTCGCGATCCCCACTCGTGAGCGGTTGGTGCGCACTCTGGCCTACCTGCTGGATGAAGCCGAGTTCCTCTCTCCATTCGGGATTCGGTCTCTCTCTAAATACCATGAAAAGCATCCCTACGAGCTCCATGCCGGAGGAGAGACTCACCGGGTGGATTACGTTCCCGGCGAGTCCAACACCGGGCTTTTTGGTGGAAACTCGAACTGGCGCGGTCCGATCTGGTTTCCCGTTAACTACCTGCTCGTGGAGGCTCTCGAGCGCTACCACCACTTCTATGGCGATGATTTGAAGGTAGAATGTCCCACAGGCTCAGGAATTCTGATGAACCTGGACGAAGTAGCTGAGGAGATCGAGCGTCGGCTCTCTTGCATTTTTATCCCGCAGACCGGAGGGCGCAGGGCGTGCCACGGGGAGGACTCTCGGTATCAGAAAGACCCCCATTGGCGAGAGCTGGTTCTTTTCCATGAATACTTTCACGCGGAAACAGGGAAGGGTCTTGGAGCCAGCCATCAGACAGGGTGGACAGCGCTCGTCATCCGAAGCCTCAAGAACCTCGCGCGCAGGCGCCATGGCGGCGCGAAGGAGTGAGCCAGGGAAAAAGTAGTTTTGACTATGGCCTAAAGACTCAGTTTGATTTTTGATGTCCAATGGGTTAGAGCGAATTGGATGGGTCTTCGTCATGTCTTTCTCATCCAGGCCTTTGTAAATCTTCACGATGTTCCACTACCGTTTTAAGGTTGAAAGCGACTTCGCGAGGAACATCGGGGCAAGCTGGTTCGGCGCGGATTGGCCATGGAGCGAGGTCCGAACGGTTGAGCTCTCGTCACCTCTGGCATGTTCGCCCAAGGAGCGGACTGGTTCAAAGTGAACACCACACGTCAAGGAGTGAGGGCTGCCGCGCGGTAGAAGCGCGCGCCTTGCGATGACGGAGCGGTACTCGGGATGATCACGAAGGTGTTGTTTGCGGTCACCGTGATCAGCGTTGCCCAGACCGGAGGATCCATCAAAGAATCGGCAACTTCGATGCGGTAATTGGTTCCGATCTTTCCGGCCAATGTCAATCCGGTCTGCAGGTTGAAGCTGAGCGCCGGCCGATCGGTGGCGGCGGGCATGACTTCCAGGTAGCGAGCGAGAACTGAGTTGGTTGTATCTTTGACCACTTGCACGACGATGTTCGAGGGGGCCACGAAACCCTTGACTGGCTTGAATTCGAGTTCGTAGCCGAAGGTTAGGATACGTGTGATGCTGTTGGGGGCGGAAATGTAGGCTGGGCTCCCTCCAACCAAGCGCCATCCTCCACCCGCATCCAGGGCTTCCAGAGGCGCAAGGGCCACTTGCAGGAACCCGATGTCATCGCCTGTATCCGCAAAGGACGATGAAAAATCGATGACACCTCCTCCTGTGGCGTTGGTCCCGGACTTGCCCGAGAGTTCAGCCGCGGCAATCATTTCGACCGTTTTGAAGTCCAATGAGCGCACATAAATGCGGTCGGCATCCAGGGCGACGAAGACGCCCGCGGGATAGAACTTCCCGTTCGAGTAACGCACGCACAAAGGTCCGCCGCTGTTGCCAGGGTAGGAGAGAAGTTGAGTGGCGCCGTAAAGGAACCCATCTATCAACGAGGGGACTTTGATCAGGCTCACCCGCGCGGGAGTCGTCTCGTGGATCTTCTCCTGATCGGCGCTCAGGATGCCGTCGATGGGATACCCGGAAAGGATTTTTTCATCGGTGCCAGTCAGCCATGGGTTCGGTTTGTCGACCGACGCGAGGTATCCGCCGTAACCGCCCCGACCAGCGGCTTCGGTAAAGAACATCGCGGCCACATCGAGGTTTTGCGAAAATGGCGTGGAGAGGGCGTTGACACCTTCGTTGGTCCGCTGCGCGGCGTAACCCGCATAAAGGTTCCAACCCCGCGGCGTCTGCGGTTTCGGTTCGTAGGCGCCGCGGTACTTCTGGAAGTGCCAGCGCACGCGCCGTGCGGTGCTCAGTGTGCGCGAGTCGAATAGGACATGGGCGGCGGTCAGCACGACACGCTCCTTCACAACGAATCCGCTGCCCAACTCGCCATCCCCCCGGCTGATCTCCCCAACGTAAGGATACTGCAGGAATTCGAGCAGCATTGGAGTGGGTTTGATGCGAGTTGAGTTCACCGGCGGCGCCGCAAGATACGTGGCGGAATAGACGTTGGTGGTCTGGAATTTCACTTCCACATTGGCGTTGCCCGGCGTGATCAACCCGTCCACGGGCTTGAATTGAAGAGTGTAGGTGCCCGCATTGAGTCCGAACACACTGTCGCCACTGGGTCGATACGCCGCGTCCGCCTCCTGTTCGAACTTCCATCCACCCAGGGCGGTCCCAGCGCACAACACGTTCAAAATGCCAAGCCTCGGGTACGGAGTGGCGGTGTAGTAAGCCGCATGGAAGGCGGTCAAGCCGTTGGTCAGGCCGACGACCACAGGGAGAGGGTGAGCGAAACCCTGTGCGGGTTTGAACTCGATCTCGTAATTCCCTTCCGGCAACCCGCCGCTAGTCGCCCCGCTGGCGCTCCATTGATGCTGGCCCACAAAACGCCAGCGCCCATCGACTCCGGGTGGGTTCAAGCCGACTTGCAGCCGTGCCTCGTGAACGGGAATTGGATCGGGGGATCTCGTTTCGGTTGAGACCAAACCCGAATCGTCCTCCACAATGATGATAGTGGCACTGGAAGGAGTGGCAACCGATGCGGGGCTTGTCACGGAGATCTCGAATTCGAAGGTTTCGTTGCCTTCGAAGGCCTGATCGTTGACGATGCTGATGACCACCCTTTTCGAAGTCTCGCCACTTTCAAAGTCCAGGAACGTTTGTAGCAGTTCGAAATCCCCGACACCTCCCACCACCCTTG
>CANLCA010000435.1 GCA_947487925.1 Verrucomicrobiales bacterium
AATTTCACGGGGATAAACATTGATGCCGTTGACGAGCAGCATGTCCTTTTTCCGGTCAGTAATGAACAGATAACCCTCTTCGTCTTGGTAACCGATGTCTCCCGTAAGCAGCCAATCGCCCCGCATGGACTTGGCGGTTTCCTCGGGCTTATTCCAATAACCGAGCATCACGTTTCCTCCCCGGACGCAGATTTCCCCGGCGGTTCCGCATGGCAGAATTTGACCCGAGTCATCCTGAATGCTGACCTCCACATCCGGAATTGGGATTCCGATTGAGCCTTCTTTCCAGGGGCCGCGGATGGGATTCAGGGAGACCACGGGGCTAGCTTCGCTGAGGCCGTAGCCTTCAATCAGAGGGATTCCAAAAGTCTTGGCAAATTCACGACGAATTTCAGCGGGGAGAGGGGCGGCTCCGCTGATGCAAACACGGAGAGGGAGTTCCTGCCCCTCGAAAGCCGTGCTTAAAGCCCGGAACAATTGAGGGATGGCCGGAAGGATCGTAGCCCCGTGGCGCTGGATCTCGTGAAGAATGTTTTTCGGCGGATGCAGAGACCGGATCATGACGATCGAACCTCCGACGCTCAGCGGGAGGAGGATGCCGACGCAGAGCATGAAGCTGTGGAACATCGGGAGCAGCACGGCAAAGCGATCCACCTGCACCGCCTCGAGAACCTGGCGGCAGCTCTCCACATTGTGCAGAAGGTTGCCGTGACTCAGCATGGCTCCCTTCGGTTTCCCCGTGGTTCCGCTCGTGTAGATGATGACCGCGAGATCAGCGCTCAACCTCTTGCTCTCGCCGACAAAGGCCATCGGAAGCCCCTCGGAGGGAGGCATCTCCTCGATGTGAAACGTCCCGAGTCCAGGCAAATCGCGGGTCAGGGATAGAAGCGACTCATCCATCGCCTGCTCGCTGAGCAGAACCTTTATCCCCGCATCCGTCAGGATGTGCTTGACCTCTTCAGCCTTCAAAAAATTATTAATGGGGACAGCAACCCCGCTGGCTTCAAGGACGCCAAGAAGCGCCGAGATGAACTCAGGGCGATTCTTCAGCCACAAGCCGACCCGATCCCCAGGTTGGAGCCCCCATTTTGAGATCAGATGGGAGGCCAGCCATGCAGCCTGGCGGCCGAAGTGGTCATAGGAGTAGTGATCATCGCCCCAAAAAACGGCTGTTTTTGAGCCTTCCTTGCGTATAGAATTTCCCAGCGCGACGGCTAAGTTCATGCGTTCATTTCCAATAAATGATCATCAAAGGGTCCAGCCACACGGGCGTCAAGCTTTTGGTCTTTCCTTCTTCCTTGTAACAATCCGAAGACGCGGGCGATCAATCACTGGGATCTGCGATCTGACGAGCCAAAAAATTAATAACCCATCAAGAGTCAGTCATACGAGAGTTTCGTCGACTCGCATCCCGCGAGCCACGTCCGTTGCTGCGGACGAGGCCAAAAGCACCGGCCGAGGGGCCGGGCCTGCTGACGGACGATTTGCAGAGGGCATGGCCGTCGACAAGGGCTCCTGAAGACGTTCTAATCCAAGATCAACTCCGGGCACCCGGCTGGATGATGGGGCAAAGCGATAGGGGACAAAGCATCGACTTGCGTTCGGTGATCTCAGCCAGCATGCTTGAGGTCGTCTAGATTGGAAGAGTTTCTATGGAAAAAAAGTTGCCTGCATCCAAGGATAAGGTGTTGTTCACACCCGGCCCGCTCACGACCAGTTTGAGTGTGAAGCAGGCGATGTTGCGGGACGCAGGTTCCTGGCATTTTGAGTTCAACGCTCTGGTCTTGGAGATCCGCGAGAAGCTGCTGGAGATCGCCGGTCTCACACGGGAGAGGGGGTATGAGGCCATCCTGATGCAAGGCACGGGCACTTTCGGAGTCGAAAGCGTCCTGGGTTCAGTCGTGCCTCCAGAGGGCAAGATCCTGATCTTGTCGAACGGGGCCTATGGTGAACGCATGCTGCAAATGGCAGGGCATCTGCGGCTGAACGCAGAGGTCCTCAGATCCAGCGAGGATCAGACGCCCGACCTTGACTCGTTGCGCCAGGTCCTCCAGGCGGATTCCTCCATCACTCATGTGGCCGCCGTCCATTGCGAGACGACGACCGGGATTTTGAATCCAATCCACGAAATCGGAGCGATTGTTCGGGAGGCGCGGAGGATTTTTATCCTGGATGCCATGAGCAGTTTTGGAGCGATCCCGATCGATTTTGAACGTGCCGGAATCCACTACTTAATTTCCTCCGCAAACAAGTGTCTCGAAGGCGTCCCTGGATTTTCGTTTGTGCTCTGCCTGAGATCGGCGCTGCTGAGTGCGGAGGGCCACGCCAGGAGCCTGAGCATGGACCTGCTGGGGCAGCTCAGAGGTTTCGAGAAAAACGGCCAATTTCGTTATACGCCTCCAACCCATTCGATCCTGGCTTTCGAACAGGCTCTGAAGGAATTCTTTCAAGAAGGGGGAGTGGTGGGTCGCGGCGCCCGGTACGCGACCAATCATCGTGTGCTTCTCGCAGGGATGTCTCGACTGGGTTTCAAATCCTATTTGCCGCCTTCGGTGCAAAGTTACATCATTACATCCTTCGTGTTTCCGGCGGACGTTAGGTTCGAGTTTTCCGACTTCTATCGGCGGTTGAGCGACCGGGGTTATATCATTTATCCCGGCAAGATCAGCAAGGCCGACACATTCAGGATTGGGTCGATCGGGCGGGTGTTTGAATCCGACATGCGCGACTTGACTCACGCCGTCGGGGATGTGCTCCAAGACATGGGGATCACTCTGGCATCCGGGCAGAATCCTGCGTCAGGAGCTGTTTCGGGTTCCCAGCCGTTGCTTCAGGCAACCGCCGTATGAGCAGTTCATCGGTCAATTTCCTCTCCAACGGACGGCACTACAGGGTTCCCAACAAGCCGGTGGTGGTGATCTGTTTGGACGGGTCGGCGGACGAATATCTGGATGCGGCTTCGTCCCGGGGATTGATGCCCAATCTCGTTCGGATGTCCGTGCAGGGATTTCGCTGCATGGCCCGCGGAGCGTTGCCGTCTTTCACGAATGTCAACAATTCCTCCATAGTCACCGGCGTGCCTCCTTCGGTTCACGGGATCGGCGGGAACTTTTTCTATGACACTGCGACCGGTCAGGAAGTCATGATGAACTCGGCGCGGTATCTGCGCGCGGGCACAATTCTCGCCGCAGCGGCCAGGGGGGGGCGACGTGTGGCCGTAGTGACCGCGAAGGAAAAGCTCAGGGACATCTTCGCCCACGACCTCGTCGGCATTGCTTTTTCATCAGAGAAAGCGGGCCTCGCGCGGCTGGAAACCCACGGGATCGGGGATGTGGAACAGCTGGTTGGCAAGCCGACACCGCCCATCTACAGCGGGGATGCCAGCCTTTACGTGATGGAGGCCGGGGTCGCGTTGCTGCGGTCCGGGCGGGCGGATTTTATCTACCTTTCCACGACCGATTTTATTCAGCACAAGTTCGGTCCGGATTCTGATGGCGCCCTGGAGTTTTACGCGGGCGTGGACTTGCAGTTGGGCAGGCTTCTGGAATTGGGCGCTGTGGTTGGGGTCACAGCGGACCATGGGATGAATGCCAAGCAACGCCCGGACGGTGCCCCAAATGTGTTGTATCTCGAAACGTTATTGGCCGAAAAATTTGGCCCGGGTTTTCGAGTGATCCTGCCGATAACGGATCCTTACGTGGTCCATCACGGCGCTCTGGGATCCTTTGCGGCGGTTCATGTACCTGCCACAGCGGACAGCACCGAGGTCGGGCGA
>CANLCA010000436.1 GCA_947487925.1 Verrucomicrobiales bacterium
GAATGATGCCGTTTTGTCCTCGGCGGACGCGGACATTGTGGACTCGCACGCGCTCGGAGGCTTCGATGCACACCGCGCCGCCATACTGGTCGCGCCATTTGGTCTGGTCGTTGTGATGGGGGTACAACCAGTCGGCGCCGTCTTCGGCTGCGGGCGTCGATTTCAAATGTTGCCGGAAGTTGTCCGAGAAATCGCCTCCGCTGACCACGAGGCCATCCGCATTCGACGCCAGCACGCCGTTCTTGAAACCATGGATCCGAGCATCCCGCAGGGTGATGTTCCTTCGCCCGACGACTCTGATGCCGATTCCTTGAAGCTGGTCCCACAAGGTCAATGGGGATGCGCCGCGCAGCACGGAACCGGGCTTGAATCGAACTGTGATATTCTCTGCATCAATCAGAATGACACCGTTCTGGTTTGTGTCTTCTATGACCACTCCTGGGGGGATCTCGATCTCGCACGAAGTGGTAATTTGGGTGTCATCATGAGTCACTACTTTCGTCGGTAAGCGGTTCCCGGCATCCGCCGAGGCAATGCCGAGGTGCGCCACAAGACATATCCATGCCAGTCGAACTCGTGTCGGTTTGGAACTTGTCGGAGCGATAGCTGGCATGAAAAGGAGCCTGGTCAGGCAGTTCGAGTTCCTAGTCCTACACCCTTCCAACGGCGGTGGAGTGGGGTGAAGATCGACAACGGCCTGGATGAGAGTGGCTGGACGAGGGACGAGGCAGTTCCTTTGTGGATCTGGCCAGCAACTTGGAACGACTTTATCTTCAGGATGTTGCGAGGATTTGCCATGAGGAACTGCCGTTCTAAGGATTATTGGGTTCTCGGTTTCGAGGAGGCGCTGAGAATATATTCCAACAAGTCTGCCGCCTCTTGCGAGGTGAGAGCCGCCATCAGGCCTTCAGGCATCGCGGACAGCGTGGACTCGTGGGACTCCTTCACCTCTGAAACTTTCACAACCCGCTCCGCGAGAGTTTCGTCCCTCAACACAAACTCGTTGGCGGCTCGGCGGATGATGAATCCGCTGAGCTCAGTGTCGTCGCGCAGCGTGACTTGAGTCGTTTTGAATTCCGGCGCGATGGTTCCGGATGGAACCAGGATTTGGTCGAGCAATTGCGCTCGGTCATACTTCGCAGCCAACAAAAAGACAGGGGGTCCAAACGTTTGTTTCTGGCCCGGGACATCGTGGCAACGGAAGCACTGAGCTCCTCCATTGAACAGCTCCTTGCCTCTTTCCGAGTCTCCTTTCAGGGACAGGATACTTAGGGGATCGACGTCGCCGCCGAGTGTTTGACGCCGTTGGTCTTGGGGTAAAAAGCGTTGGAATAAATCCCGCACGAGCATGTTCGGTTGAGCCGCCGCGGCGTTGGCGACCTCGGATCGAAAAACAGGTTCCGTCCCCGTCAGCATCGACACGAGTGCAAGACTGCCTGACGTGGACGCCAGCAGCGGACCGATGCTTTGAGTCCTAGAGGGTCCTGTAAGCCGAGCTAGCAGTTCCTGGATTTCAGCTCCAGTTTTCTTGGCGGCTGCCAAGTCCGCGGCGGGGCTCGCTTTGACAGGTAACAATCCGATCCACTCCCGGATCAAGCGGAGCCCGGCTTCGTCCACGAGCCGGGATCCAATGTGCGGCATCCTGCCCGCCCCTTCGGTGGCGATGCGGTAGAGCAGGGTGGACCTCCAGGGATCGCCCGCAGCGATGATCCGGGCCCCGACGATGCCAAAATCGCCTCGGATCGGTTTTTCGTCCACAGTGCGAAGCTCTCCCAGGGGTTCGTCGACATTCAGGTGAATAGCCGCTGTGCCTCCGCCGCCAAACCGATGACACCCTGCACAATTGGAGTGGAGCCATGATCGAGCCCTTTGTTCGACGGGGAACGATGCATCGCCAGGATGGACGAGCGTGGCCACTTTCTTTGCGGGCGTGTTTGTGACCAAGAGAATGCCCAATTCTTCCAGGCGCCGCCGTTCTCCTGTTCCTTCGAGCTGCGGCAAGTTCAAGGTCAGAGTTTCGCCAGCCCAGGCATTATGACAGCGGAGACATTCCGATCGGCTCATGAATCGCCAGGGAGTCGAACGCTGCCCTCCTGGTGCCGAATCGTCTTTCACGGTCAACACGTCGCCGATCCCTTGAGGACCCACGAGGTCGGCGTCGGTTTGGTCGCTGTTCCACCGAAATGTATAGGGATTCCATGCCTGTCCATCCCAATGGAGCAGCTGGGTTTCAATCCTGCGGCGGGAACCGGCTTTTCCAACCTCCATCTCCAAGCTGAGGGTGCGGGACAGCACGGTGTTCTCTGGAAAAAACCACGTGGAGCCTGCAATGTTTCCCACCCCGCCAGAAGTGGCGATTGTAGAGGTTCCCGGGAGTCCGATGAGCCATTCCGCGGAGGCGTGGTCATTCCACATCGGAGAGGCGGGGTGATAAGAGGTAGTTCCGGGTGCGGGTGAAGGAGGATTGAGCGATGTGAAAAGTCCTGTTTCGCTGAGTTTTCTTGGAAACCGACTATTGGCGGTTCCGACGTGGTTTAGCGCAAGACGATAGAGGCCGCCGTTGTGGTCCAGCACGAGCAGTTCGTTGAAGGCATCGGAGGCAAAGGACACCGGCTTGAGCATGGTATCGCATAATTCGTCATTGGACACCATCACACCATTTTCATGGCGCAAAGCCCAGAAACGACCTGTCTCCCAATCCCCGTAGATGTAGGCTCCTTGAAGTTTTGGAAGGCGGTTTCCGTGGTAGACTGTGCCTCCCGTGATGCTGGCGCCATCGGTATGTGGGATCGACGCCATGGGGGGCAGGATCGGTCCAGGGCCCTGCGCCACATCTCGCCGCACGTTTGGGTTTGGGCCCTCTTTTAAGGCCCAACCGTAGTTTCCACCGCGTGTAATGCGGTGCACCAGCTCCCATTGTTCCCAGCCGACATCGCCCACCCACAGGTCGCCTGTTTTGCGATCAAAACTCATTCTGAAAGGGTTGCGAAATCCGAATGCCCAGACCTCCGGACGGGCATTTGGAAGGCTCACAAACGGGTTGTCCTTGGGGATCGAGTAGGGGATGTCGCCGGTGGGGTGGTCGACGTCTATGCGCAGAATGCTGGACAACAAATCGCTGATATTCTGCCCGGTTTTATGGGGGAAATCAGGTGGATCAGGATTGGTGGCGTCTCCTGTGGAGATATAGAGAAATCCATCGTTGCCGAAAGCGAGCGTGCATCCGTTGTGGCCGCCGCTGAGCCAGCGGATGAAAACCTTTTCACTGGCGGGATCGATCTTGAACGGCGCCAGGGACGAGACGGTAAACCTCGAAACATGGGCGCCATTTTCCCGTCCACCCGGCTCGTTGTAATTGATGAACAGGAATCGGTTGGTCGCAAACCCGGGATGAAAAGCGAACCCAAGAACCCCTTCCAAGGGTTGATGGATCTCCTTGAGGTTGAACGCGGGGGCAGGGGACGCTCCGGGTTGAGCCGTGTCCAAGGTCCAGAAACGACCGTTCTGGCCTGCGACAACAAGGAGTCCTGAACTCGGAACAAAGGATAGATCCACAGGATTCTCGAACTGAGCGGCAGGGAATAGACGCTCCACTTTGTAGGGTGCTGGAGGGTTGGGAGAGCCGATGACCCGGTTGGACGTCCAGGCGGTTCGTCTTTGCGCGGCCATGGTTCCGGCGTGGGTGGTCACGAGGAAGATTACCGCGGTTGTGGCCAGCGATAATGGCCAGGAACTCCAGCGCTGATGTTTCGTGCTGGCACGAAATCCGGGATA
>CANLCA010000437.1 GCA_947487925.1 Verrucomicrobiales bacterium
CAGTGGAGGCGCATGACTCAGCGTTCCGAGATTTCACCCGCGTTCGAAGAGGCCCCCACTTCCTACAGCGGCCGCCCAAGTGTCGCATAGGTTGACCAGAGAGATCCAGGGTGCTTAGATCTCTGCGATCCTCCATTCACTGAAACGAATGCGAATGGCGGCCCATAGCCATGAGTATCCGGAATATCTTTTTCTTCAATTTGTTGCTTTCGATGGCATGCGGGGCCCCGCGGGTGTTGCAGGTCAGCGCCCTGGAACCGCCCAGCTTTATCGAGATCAAAGCGGTGGGAGGTGCCTTCGCCTTGAAGTTCAAAGGCTCCGGCAGCTACAATTCACGCCTCGAAGCTTCGGTGAATCTTTCTGATTGGGCTCCCTTAGCCACATTTGCAAAGAGCACGACGACCTTGGATTACACGGATGCCAGCGAGCCTGACCGGTCTTCCCGCTACTACCGGGTTGTTCAACTCACCTCGACGAACGCACTGACAGGAGACCACTTGGCAACAGCGGATGGGGATGTGGTGATTCATCCGATCAACCACGCCACGTTCGTGATGGGTTGGAAGGATAAGGTGATCTATTGCGACCCAGTCGGCGGCGCTTCCCGGTTTACCGGACTGCCGAAACCGACGCTCGTGCTCATTACCGACATCCACGGTGATCACCTTGATTCCCCTACCCTCAACGCCATCGGCGCGGCGGATGCGGAGATCATCGCCCCGCAGGCAGTGCTCTCTATGCTTTCTAGCGGGCTGCGGGCTCGGACACAAGTTTTGGCCAACGGTGCCAAGCTGGAGGCACAGGGAATCGGCGTCGAAGCCGTGCCCATGTACAACCTGACGCCGGCCCGTCTCTCCTACCACTCGAAGGGACGCGGCAACGGATACGTGCTGACCATGGGTGGCAAGCGGCTTTATGTCAGTGGCGATACCGAGGATATCCCGGAGATGCGAGCGCTCAAAAACGTGGACGCGGCTTTTCTCTGCATGAATCTCCCCTACACCATGACGGTGGATCAGGCCGCCAGCGCGGCAAGGGACTTTCGCCCTGGCGTGGTCTACCCTTACCACTCTTCCGGCAGCAATTTGTCGAAATTCAAGGAACTCGTGGGAACCGACCTCGGGATTGATGTCCGTCTGAGGAAGTGGTACTGAACCGTGTAGATCGAGGACATGCTGCGGCCATCAATCCATGGCAGCCTCTTCCGAGAACCAAGAATCTTGGAGGGCCAAGAAGGAAAAGAAGAGGAAAAGGAAGGAAGAGCTCATGGACTTCCTATCCAGTAGTCATCTTAGGGACTATCCTTAAGCCTCAAAACGGCAGCGGCTAGGAACCTACTTGGATAACCCATTCTTCTGAAGGCCGCCACGGTCGTCTGAGTGCTCCTTCGGGGAGGCGGCCTTCACCGCTGTCGGGCGCAATCGATGGAAACCGCTTAACGCGCTGAAATCTCCAGCATGCGATCGATGGGTGCCCGGGCGCGCTCCAGGATATCCCGACTGAGCTCCAGCTTCGGGCTCAAGTTGACCATGCAATCGTAAAGCTTGTCGAGAGTGTTCATTTTCATGAACCGGCATTCGTTGCACGCACACCGGTCGGTCGGGGCCGGGATAAAAGTCTTGTCTGGGCATTCACGCCTGAGTCTGTGCAACATGCCGGCCTCGGTCGCGATGATGAAAGCAGGCGCGGGGCTGGCCCTGCAATACGAGACCATTTTCTCGGTACTACAAACCTCGTCCGCCAACAGGCGCACGGACCGCAGGCATTCGGGATGTGCGACTACGGGGGCGCCGGGAAAGTCTTCCCGAATCTTCAAGATACTCCCGTGAGTCCACTCTACGTGGACGTAACAATCCCCACGCCACAACGTCATTGGACGACCCGTTTGCTCCATGACCCACGATCCAAGATTCTCGTCGGGCACGAAGAGAAGATCCTTGTCGGCAGGCGCCGCGTTAACGATTCGGACGGCGTTGCCGCTTGTGCAGATCACGTCGCTGAGCGCCTT
This sequence comes from Verrucomicrobiales bacterium, assembly GCA_947487925.1. Classification (GTDB taxonomy): domain Bacteria; phylum Verrucomicrobiota; class Verrucomicrobiia; order Limisphaerales; family F1-80-MAGS106; genus F1-80-MAGS106. The sequence continues at coordinate 2,009 of CANLCA010000437.1, forward strand.
TACCTCCGCGCTACAGTTGATGTAGGCGATGGTGTAGAAATTGGGGTTCGTGGCCTGTAAGGCCCGCAATCGATCCGCAGGACAGCTTTCTTCCAACGAACAACCCGCGTCTCGATCAGGCAACACCACCACTTTTCCAGGGTTCAATATTTTGGCCGTTTCCGCCATGAAATGAACGCCGCAAAATACGATGACATCCGCGCTTGTTTTGGCCGCCTGTTGAGCGAGTCCCAAGGAGTCTCCGACAAAATCGGCCACATCCTGGATCTCGCTCACCTGGTAGTTATGAGCAAGAATGACGGCGTTTAAACTCCGTTTTAGCCCGACAATTTCCCTCGAGAGCGCATCCAGCCGTGCCGGAGCAAGCCCAGGCCGAACGCCTATTTTCTCGCGATCGCGAATCTGTGTGTCACTGGCATCAATCATCTCATTCCTCTCTCCAACCAATGAGCCACACTAACCGAACTCCTGGCGGGAGGCAACTTTGGTGAAAACAAGTCTCGATCACACTCGAGAAAGTCATTGAACCCGAGAGGTAGAGGCACGGAGTTGCTGCAGCCCAACGTAGGGAGCACATTTTCGGAAAGAGGAGTTCAAAGAAGCCCGAAAACCTGGCGTGGAATGTGCGAACTAAGAAGCGGCAGTGGTCCTAGGAGAATCTTCCCAACGTCCTGGCGAAAACCTGTTCTCGTGCCGTTCCCCGGATCCATCAAGAAACTGCCTCTTTCCACATCAAGTCCCCTTCATCCACTCCTTTGTCAATCTTCACCCCGCTCAACTGCCGGTTTGAGGCTAAGTTCCCTCTCGCGGACAATCCGACCGATACAGAGCATCAACCATCCAAAATCTGGGGTGAGCGCTATGGCTCGCCCGTGTGGTCCGCACAGTGAAGATTGGGAAACAGGCCCCCTGCCCTATTTGTTATGGAAACGCCAGGGCCGACTCAACGAAGGTGTATCGGCAAGCCGCCGATCATTTCTTGGAGGCAATGTGCTCGGTGAACCATGTCCAATCCGCTTTATCAGCTCTCGGCAACCAGCCGATGTCGTTAACCACCGCTTCGCCGCCTTTTCGCTTAAAGCCGGAAACGTTGCTCCTCCACTTATTGATCGCCGAATGGCCATCTGCGAATGTGAATCCGGCGGCATTACCGTGGCGGCCCGAGGGGGCATCCAACCAGGGTGTGTTGTTCGCAAAGGTTCGCAAGTTGTTGAACGGGAAGAAATGTGAATCGTTGATGCTGTTTTCGTGCTCATCGATCAAAATGTAGACATCGCTAGCGCCCGGCGAGGTGAAATCTGAAAATTTCCTTGCGACCTGATAGGTCTTGTTGTGGTCGGTAACCCAACTCGTGGATGTGTCCCCCATAAACGCATTCATCGCATAGCTACGGTTCCGAGGAACGAGCTTGCCTTGAAGGCGGAAGGTGGCGATGTCCGCCGGACAGCGAAACACGGTCGGAGTGCTGAGATATCGGTAGGTCGGGCTGTTCGTGAGAAACCGCATGTCTGCGGAGTCGGACGTACCAAACATGCCTCCTTCAATCCATGCCGGTGCCATCGAGCTAGAAAATGGCCCAAGGCAGACATCATTGAAATCTAAACCGTAAAGAGTATAGGCAAGTCCCAGTTGCTTCGCGTTGTTCATGCATGAAATACCGACGGCTCGGAGTTTTGCTTTGCTCAACGCGGGCAGAAGCATCCCCGCAAGGATAGCGATGATCGCGATAACGACGAGCAACTCTATCAGGGTGAAAGCGGCAC
>CANLCA010000438.1 GCA_947487925.1 Verrucomicrobiales bacterium
CCCGTGAGGATGGTGAGCATGGCGGCTTGGGTTGCTGAGACTTGCTCCATCAACAACATCGCTCCCGTGACGCTGGTGAGGGCGACCACGGAGCCGACGCTCAAATCGATGCCGCCACTCACAATGATCAACGTCATCCCAAGCGCTCCGATGGCCACAATCACGGTTTGGGTGAGGATAATCTTGAAGTTCGACCCGGACAGGAAGAAGGGGCGCACTTCGGCATTGGTTGAAAACAAGGCGATGACCAGGAGAAGCCCAAGGAAAGGGCCGAACGTGTTCAGCAGCTTGGACGCTCTGGGGTTTGGAGTGGGGGAGTCTTGGGACATGGGAGTGGGATGAATCAACAACGCTGGATTGGCGGGGTTATGGGTCGTGCATGAAAGGATTCTAGGTTGTGGCTCACGCGGCGTCGCCGTGGCCGACGGCGGCTGCGATGATGGAATGTTCCGACCACTCCGAAGCAGGTTTTATCGGCGAGAGCACACCTCGACACATGACTGCCAGGGTATCGCATACCCCCAACAACTCAGGAAGATAAGAGCTGACAAACACGACTGCGCGCCCTTGTGCCGCGAGCTCGAACATCAATTTGTAGATCTGGGCTTTGCTTTTGACATCGATTCCCCGGGTGGGCTCGTCAAAAAGGAGAATGCGGGCCTGGTGGTGCAGCAGTCTTGCGATGGCGATTTTCTGTTGGTTGCCGCCCGAGAGTTGCCCGACAGGCTGATCAGGGCTCTGTGCTTTGACATCGAGCTTCTGGATCCAGGTGCGGGTTTCTTCCCGCTGTCTGGACGCGCTGACAAGACCCCATTTGGTGACCGGGGAGAAATGTGTGAGCGTGAGATTGTCGGCAACACTGCGATTCAAAAGGAGGCCTTCTTCCTTGCGATTTTCGCTGAGCAACCCCACGCCCTGGCGCAGGCGGTCCGAGGGGGTTCCATGGCTGCACTCCTTGGACCACAAAACCACTTCTCCCGACTTCAACCGATCGAGTCCAAACAGGGCGCGCAACATTTCGGTGCGCCCGGTGCCGATGAGGCCGGCGATGCCGAGAATCTCGCCCTCTCTGAGGGAGAGGGAAACGTCCTTGGGCTTCAGTTCCCCTTTCAGACTTGTGATCTTCAGAATGGTGCTTCCGGCCTTCCTCACCGATCGTGGGTAGATGTCTTTGACCTCCCTGCCGACCATGCGTTGAATGATCTCGCTCAGGGCCACCGATTTGAGATTGCCAGTCCCCACCGTTTCGCCATCCCGCAGGACGGTGTAACGCTGGCAGACACGCTGGCATTCCTCAAGAAAATGGCTGATGTAGACCACACTGACTCCTCTTCGGCTCAGGCGCTCGATCACCGCGAAGAGGTTTTCCGCATCCACCTGCGAAAGGCTGCTGGTAGGCTCGTCCATGATGAGGACCTTGGGAGCTCCGATCAACGCTCGGGCGATCTCGACAATCTGCTGCTCCGCGATGGTGAGAGTTCCCACCTTCACGTCGGGGTTGATGGATTCGTGATGCAGTTCCGAGAGCGCGGCCCGGGCGAGCTCGCGGCTTTGTTTGGGGTCCAGCCATCCGAGCCTCCGGGGTTCCCTTCCTAGGACGATGTTTGCGGACACGGTGAGGTGCGGCGCCAAAGTCAGCTCCTGATAAATCATCGCGATGCCGCTGTCCCTGGCGTGCAGTGGATTTCGCGGTGCGAAGGCCTGGCCTTCAAGTTCGATGGACCCACTGTCCGGCTTGTGCGCGCCGCTCAGGATTTTCATGAGCGTGCTCTTGCCGGCCCCATTTTCTCCGATGAGCGCATGGACTTCACCTGCAAACACATCCAGGGAAACGCCATTTAAAGCGCGTGTTGCTCCGAAGGTCTTACACACGTCACGCATGCGGAGCCGGAGAGCAGGCTGAAGGGGCTGCGGCAACTGTTGGTTCAAGGTCATGAGCCTCTGGAAATTGTTGAGAGAAGCGCTAACGAATGTCGCGATGGAGGGATGTTTTGCCGGTATTACAGCGTGAGTCTGTCGGAAACATCGTCGCGAATGTGTCGCCCCTGATTTCGAGGTGAACAGGTGTCGCACCTGCTGGGTGTTGGCCTGCAGACTCGCTTCGGCCCATTTGGAACGTGAGGAGGAAACGGGCGGCGCTGAGAGTGCTCCCCCAGCCACGGGCCCGCGCTTCAAGACGCTTCCGCGTCAACGGAGATCCCCAGCAAATGCAAGAATGTAAAAGTAGTGCGGAGGAATCCATAGCCGACAAAAGGGCGATGGAGCCGGTCACTTCAGGTATTTCTCCAGCGGCGGATAAAGCAGTTCCTTGACCTCGGCGGTGTCCATGGTTTGAGGCGTGACGAGCACGACACCTGTGTCTACCATTTTCTCAACTTTTTTGCCTTCGAGATGATTCACCAGAGTGATGACGCCGAGGTAGCCCATGAGGACAGGATTCTGCACCACCAACCCTTGAACATCACCGCTTTTCATATCTTTGACTGATTGGGAGCCCGCGTCGAATCCAATCATTTTGACCTTGCCACCAGCCTTTCCGATGTCGCGAAGAGCCTTCGTCATCGCGATGGTGGAGGGTTCATTGGCGCAGAAAACTCCGTTGACTTGCCGACCGAAGCGATTCAGCAGATTTTGAGAGGCCTGATAAGCGGTTTCGCGGGTGGCTCCCGCGTATTGATCTGAGGAGATGAGTTTGATACCGGGATGTTTGCCCAGTTCCTCAAGAAACCCCGCTTCACGGGCTTCAGTGCTGGCTGAGCCCACGGCATAGCGGAGCAGGATGACATTGCCTTTGCCTTCGAGCAGCTTAGCCATGTGCGCGGCGGCGAGCTGGCCGCCTTTGTGGTTATCTGTGGCGACGAAGCTGATGTGCTTGTCAGATTTTAACCCGGAATCGATGACAACCACCGGAATTTTGGCTTGGCTTGCGGTCAGCACGGGGCGTGCGAGCGCCTGAGAATCGAGAGGGGCCAACACGATGCCGTGGACCCGGCGGCTGATGAAGTTTTCTACCACCTGAATTTGTTGATCGCGATCGTCCTCGCGCAGGGGTCCTTTCCAGATGACCTCCACTTTCGTTCCTTTGGCGGCGAGCTCTTCCCGGGCTTTGAACGCGCCCGCGTTGATGGATTTCCAGAACTCGTGAGTGGTGCCTTTAGGGATTACCGCGATGGTGTATTGTTTGGCCTGACCCAGGGAACTGATGGTCATGATCGGAGTGCATAACACGGACAGGAACAAACGCAGTGGAAGTTTCATGGGGCCCACGTTAGTCAAACCCCCGCCGCATTTCAACTGTCACGTTCAGCGCGGGGCACTTTTATGACGGCTCCTATCCAAGGAGCCACAAAGCTCACACAAAACCCGGCGAGAGCGGTTCGTGGATATTCAGTCCAAGCGGCCCACAGTGGCGCTGTGTTCCGGAGCAGATCCCGGAGCCATAGCAGGAGCACGGCGAAGCAGGCCCCTCCGATGAGCAGCTCCAGGAGCCGCTGATGCGGGGTTGTCGGGGTGCGAAGCCATTCTCGACCGCGCGCGGCGCCCAGTCCTGTTCCAAATCCAAGCAAGAGGCCCGCCGTGAGGGTGTCCATGGAACGGATGAGGATCGGGTCGACTTTCCAGGAAACGAGGTCAGGGTCGCCTGCTATTGCCTGGATCACCAGAGCGTGTGATCCGAGCAAGACGGCAGAGCCCGCTGCACTCATGAGCATCACGCGGGTGCCGGTGAGGGATTCCAAGACCGGCTCCAGGCGGGGC
>CANLCA010000439.1 GCA_947487925.1 Verrucomicrobiales bacterium
CGTGGGCGAGTTTCAAAACGCGAGCGTCGTGCGCGTGGCGCTGGAGAAGGTGAACGGCGAGTGGCAAGGCGCCGTCTTTCCGTTCGTGAATGGTTTCGCCTCGGGCGTGAACCGGCTCGCCTTCGGCCCGGACGGCAAGCTCTACGTCGGCGGGCTGCGCATGGGCCACTGGACCAGCATCGCGCCGCAGCCGTACTCGCTCGACCGCGTCAGCTTCACCGGGAAAATCCCCTGCGAGATCCGCGACGTGCGCGCGCAACCGGACGGCTTTGAATTGACGTTCACTGAACCCGTCGATGTTGCGGGTGCCGGCGACACCGAGAACTGGGACGCCACGCAATACACCTACGCTTACGACGGCCATCACAACGCACCGGAGAAGGATCGCGACGAGAAAATCCCGGGCCCGCGCGCGCGCGTGATCAAAGCCATCGTTTCCGCCGACCAGCGTAGCGTGCGTCTGTACATCGAAGGCTGCCAACCGCGCCATGTCATTAGGGTTCATGCGCTGGACGTGAAAAGCGCCAGCGGCCAGAAACTACGGAACGACACATTCCACTACACGTTGAATCATATCCCCGCGCGGTGAACCCTTAGAATTCCTCGCTCGCCTCGAACTGTTCCTCCGGGACGAACAGCAAGCCGAGTTTATGAACCAATTGAACCAATTGCCCATGCCACAGCGCTCGGTGTTGCTGCTCCATTTCGTCGAGGACTTTTCGCTGGAGGAAATCGCCCGCATCACCGGCGCGAACCCGGGCACGGTGAAATCGAGGATGCACGACGCCAAAAAAGCCCTGAGGAAACTGATTGAAGAACAAGCACCATGAAAACGCCGCGTGAGATTCTATGGCAACGGCATCAATCCGTTGAACCCAAGCTCGACGCCGTCCGGCACGAGGCACTCGCGAGCCTGCTTATGAACCTCGGTGGGGCGAGAGTCCCCTCGAGCCCTGACCTTCTCATGCGCTCGGCAATGTCAGGGCTCGACGGACTGGCTTCCCAAGCCCTGCAAGTCAGGGGCCCGGAAGAGACGTTCGCTTCGCGAAATGCAGTCTCGCCCCACCGTGCAGGGGCGCAAGGCGCGATTGAAAATCGAGTAGTTCTCACCCCGGCGCGAACACCGCTCCAGGAAAAAGTACCGTCCGGCATTCGCGAGATGCTTCTTTCACTCCGGTGGCATGCAGCGGGGATGAGCGCGGCTTGGGTCCTCGTTGCGTTGTTGAACATCGATCATTCACCGAGTCCGGTGGCGGCCATGTCCAAAGAAAGAATTCCTTCACCGCAACAGCTCTTGGCAGCCTTGCGGGAGAATCGCCGGCAGATCGCGGAATTGCTCGAATCTCCGGCCAACGTCAGTGAACCGTCGCTTGTGCTCCCCTCATTCGTTCCCAAGCGTCGAGGCGAGATCCAATCCACAAACTCAATGGCTTATTCTGGATAAACCAACTCAACCTTCGATGTGGGACCGCTCAACGACGGTGCGGATTGTTCGCTGTCTGTTCAGTTGGCGAACCATCCGGCGCATGCTTATTGGGCTTGCCTGGATGGCGGCGATCATCGCCCTGTTCTACGGCGAAGAAAACTGGCGCGCTCGTCACGCCTGGAACAAATACCGGCGGGAATTGGAGGCCCGCGGTGAGCAGCTCGATTTTAGGGCATTTATTCCCAAACCCGTTCCCGACGATCAAGACTTCGCCGCCACACCGTTCGTCCAATCTTCGTTTCCCAGGGGACGGGCTGGCTACGAGGGGGACAGTTACTCCCAGGCGGAACCGAGAATTTCCGGCCCCGAGAAGGATAGAGGCAATCGTCATTTCAGGGACCTCACCGCTTGGGCCGCGGCATTTGCCGCAGTCTGGTCGGGCGATTTAGAACGGCGTCCGAACAAACGACGTCCGAGCTTCCAGGAGGCTCAATTCGATTTGGAATCACGCGCCAAAGCCGCACCGGCAGTTCTCGAAGAATTGAAACGCACGGCGACTGGGTCTGGCGCTATCCGTCAAAGTAGGAGCGGATTCCATCCCGGCTTCCGTGCCGTTTTTTCTTGGGTGCTGCTGATCATTGTCATAGTCAGGAAGTTATCCGCGCCGCTCGGACTCAGCCAACCCTTTGACTACTTCTGGAGCGAGCGCGCGGCGATGCACGCGCACCTCTTGAATCCTACCTGAAAAATAGCCCGTCCCGCCGAAGCCGATGAGCAACGGTTGACTGTGAGCGAGATCGAAAGGGCTTCCGCCGCGCGCATTCGACTCGGCGGATGGTTTGCCATCCACGAACAACTCCAGCCGATCGCTTCGACGGATGGCGGTCATGTGCTTCCAGCCGGGGCCAAGGTATCGGTCATGTGACACGCCTTGGCCGGCCTGCATGGCGAAGACTCGGCCCCGGAAATCCGCCGGGGCGTCCAGGTGCGAATCTCGATGAAGTTGCCGCGCCCATCGAAGTTCCCTTCCGCTGCGCCCGAGCCGTGAACTCTGGCGTGGTTGCTATGGCCGGAGTGATCCTGCGCATCGCCTCGCAGTGGCCAGTAATCGGCCAGATCGCCTGTGAGGCCGCTTCGCATGCCTTGATGCTTCGAGGGAGCGGATGAACACCCGGATGTGCAGAGCAGGTCGCCGAGCGTGGCCCCGCCGTGTGTCAGGAATATTCTTCGGTTCATGGGTCTTCTTCGTCGCGAGCGAACTCTACTTGGAGGTGCGGTAGCAAACAACTGCTCTCAAGGTGCAGTTCGCCGGTCAATCAGCCGCTGAGTCTCGGGAGCGAGTTCGTCAGACTCTGGCCAGACTTCGTGAACCGGTACCGCTGGTTATTGGCCCAAACATGTGAGGACACCACCACATTTCGATCCAGAGCCCGCTCCTTTTTGGAGAAACAAGCGTTAACCGCGCTGACGCGTTGCTTCGTAAAGGAACACGCCCGTGGCAACCGCCACGTTGAGCGAATTCATGTGCGACGGCATTGGAATTTCAACCGCGTCATCGCACGCCGCCAGCGCGGCCGGGGTGAGCCCCGGCCCTTCCGCGCCGAACAGAAGGCAGCAGTCGCCGCGCAAATCCACGTCGGACAGTTTCTTGGCGCCTGGTCGGGGATGCGCGGCGAGACAGAGCACACCCCGCGCGCGCAAGGCGGTCAATGTTTCCACCAGATTGTTCACCTGCACCACCGGTTGTTCGAAGATAGTGCCCATCGAGCCGGAAATAGCGCGACGCTGGAATGGACTGCAAGAGGTCTCGCCCACGATCAGAATATGCACGCCAAAAGCAGCGCAACTTCGGACGATGACCCCGAAATTTTCCGCACTGGCAATGCCTTCCACACCCGCGAGCAGCATTGGGCGCGACACATTTTGCAGAAGCGTTTCCAAGTCCGGTTGTGGCGGGATTTTGCCCACGGCCAATGCGCCCTGATGCAGGGTGTAACCCGTGATGGTTTCCAACACGCTGTGTTCGGCGACGTAAACGATGATTTCAGCTTCCGGTCGCGCGCGGAGCAGCGGTTCCAGTTGTTCGAGCCACGCGGGCGTCAGCAACGCGGACACCACCGCGAACCGGCTCGCCAACAACCGTTCGACCACCTTCACATTCGTCGCCACGAATACCCCTGTCCGCTCGTGTTCCGCCGTGCGCCGGAGCGTTGAATACAACGCCAGTTCCGGCGCATCGAGAGTTTGAATGGGTTGGATGCGCAACGTCGCCATCTGGGAATTAAAGCGGTGGGAAGTAGCAATGAAAAGACTAACCCTAG
>CANLCA010000440.1 GCA_947487925.1 Verrucomicrobiales bacterium
ACTTTTGTGGGTGGCGGGTCGTTGGTCGATGGGTTTCCCCCTGATCTTGCACTTGAGGCTTGGCCCGGAAAACAGATTGGACAGAGATCATTCCAAAAACTACGCTTGGGGAGTTAACTGGGATCGCTGGTATGGGATTGGTGCGTATTTTGGTGGATGGCTACAGCCTTTTGCATTCCTGGCCTCAAGTGGCGCCCGGTTGGGCGCGGCATTCTGAAGGTGCGCGTGACGAATTGATGCGGGTTTTGACACTTTTTCAGGATGCGGATGGCACTCCAGTAACTGTTGTTTTTGACGGCCAAGGCACCAAGAAGGGTACGCCCCATTCGGCTTCGACCCGGGACATGGAGGTCCTCTTTTCAGGCGCCGGATGCACAGCGGATGACTTGATTGAACGCGCCGCCTGCCGATTCAAACCTTACGGCGAGGTGTTGGTCGTGACCAACGATCGTGCGGAACGTGGCACAGTTGCTAGTTTTGGCGCATCGGTCGCGAGTTGCGCGAACTTTATTGGCATGGTCCACTCTGCCCTTGGAGAGTTCGACGAAAATCTTGGACGCCATAATCGATCTGAACAGAAACGTTTTCGTGGCACTCTTCAAGGAAGGCGCGCTGTATGAAATCGCTCGCGGTGTGGTTGGTTTTTGCAGCACTCTTGTGCTCCGCCGATGCTGCCGGAATCAGCAATCCAAGGTTCCTGGTCGCCGTGGATGCTTCCTTCTCGACGTCCAGGCAATTCGAGGCCATCCGGAGCGCGGTTAGCGACATGGTCGTCAGTGGGTTCGCAGGCCAGATTCGTCCCGGGGAAAGGTTCGAGATTTGGTCTTTCAACGAGCGTGTTCAGAAACTGGTCATCTTCGAGTGGCAGCAGGATTCGGGGCGGGAGGCGATTCGACAGGTGGAACTGGCTTTATCCCGTCAAAAGCATCGCGGGCAGACGGACTTCCGGTTGCTGAGCGAGGCGGTTTCAGAGGTCGCGCGGACCAGTCCAGTTTTCACTTTCATCCTGTTGACGGATGGAGAGGATGACATCATCGGCACTCCATTTGATGCTCGAGTGAACCGCGCGTTTGCCGAGAAATCCAAAATCCTGAAGCGTGAACGCCAACCCTTCGTGGTGGTCATGCTTGCGGAGAGCGGATCCTGGACGCGGTCTGCCATCAGCGTAGGCGGGTTGCACATAGAGCTTCCCGTGCCACCCGCTCTGGAAATCGTCAAGGAAGTTCCCGAGCCTTCGCAGAAACCACTGGAAATTGCCAGGGCAGCGGCCGTGCTGGCGACGCCTGCCCTGGACCCGCCCGTACCGGTCTCGTTGAAGGAACCTGCACGGCTGCCCCCTCCTCGAGCCGATCCGCCACCACCCCTGCCTGCTCAACCTGCGTTGATCCCGATCCCTTTACCGAAGCCGCCGGCACCCACTCTCCCTATTGTTCCAAGCACTGCCGTCGCGAAGCCGCTTGAGAAACTTGATTCGGCCCCTGAGCCACCGCCCGAGCGCAAATCCCGTCTCAATGCCGACGCCCCCGCTAACACCCCACTTGGGGTCTCAGTGGAACCTCAAAAGAGCGACTCCCCTGTCAGTGGTCCCTCCATTTTGGAGTCTAAAGAGAATGCAGAGAAGAAAGAGAATGCAGAGATCAGACCTGTCACTGAAACATCCCCCCAGGCCTCTGTGGGGGATCCTCCCACCGCGAATAGTTCCCCAGTGGTGGAAGCCTTTTTGGCACCTCGCCCGGACTCGCCCCAGTCCTTTCGCATCGTGCTGATTGGAATCGGATTCTTCGGCGCTAGCTGCATTTTGATCCTGCTTTGGTGGCTCCGGGCACGGTCCCAGACCGCTGGGGGATCAAGCCTGATTTCGCAGTATATGGAGAAGGAAAACACCCCGGAGCGTCCGAAGAAGCGATGAGCATCGCGACAAAAACGGGCGATGAGGGAACCACGGGTTTGATGTACAATCGCCGTGTTTCCAAAGCGGATCCTCGTGTCGAGGCCTACGGATCGGTTGACGAATTAAACGCCGCGTTGGGTTTGGTTAAAGCGACTTCGACCAACCCGCTAACGATTCAAAGGATCACCCAGATCCAGCGCGACCTAGTCATCCTCATGGGCGAATTGGCGACTCTTCCGACGGATCTTGAGCGTTACTTGAAGGCCGGTTTTTCTGTGGTTTCACCTTCATTGGCCGCGAAGCTGGACGAGTGGGTGATAGAAGTTGAGGCGAGGAATCCGTGCTTTAAAGGCTGGGCAACCCCTGGTGCGACCCTGCACGCCGCCAGCCTGGATCTCTCCCGCACGGCATGTCGGAGGGCTGAGCGCAGGGTCTGCCTGATTTCGACGCCTTTGGAGCCCGCAAACCCAGAGATCATCATTTATCTGAACCGGCTCTCGGATCTTCTTTGGCTCATGGCTCGCGAGGCCGAGGGCGATAGTATCCCCCCCTCACCGGGATCCTGCTGACGTTTCGTCAAGCAACTTTCGTTTTGACCCGATGTTTCTTGATCAGGGCCCGGTTCATCTTACCCAGGATCCCGTTGGTGTGTTCAGAGACGACATCCACGAAAAGATGCCGTTCCCGGAGGTCGATGGCTCCCACGGTTTTTGAGGGCAATCCCGTTTCACCGAGGATGGCTCCCAGGACATCGTTGTTGGAGATGCCCATCTCGGATCCGACATTCATGTAGATTCGGGTGAATCCATCCGGCGTGCGACGGCTGGGTTTGGCATCCTCCTGAGGAGTGGTCGAGGGTCGTGGGGATGAAGGGGTCAGGAGAGGATTTTTCCGTAGCGCGCCCTGAGGGCTGGGGGCTCCAAGCAGATCGGCAGCCCCGGTAGAGGGTGTGGATTCGATCGAGGGACGCTTCGTTCCCGTCACTTTCCATGGAGGGAGATTCCGTGTTGGGAAAGCGGGACTCGGCAGCTTGGCCCTCGGTCTTTCGAGCACTCCGTAGCGGGCTCCGGAAGCTCGTGTTTCTTTGGGTCCTGATGGGGAGGGAGGCAGGGAGCGGCTCTGGGGTTGTGGAGCAACCTGCGCCTCCCCCTTCGCCGGGGAGATTGCCCGGGTTTCGTGGGGCGTTGGATCCGGCTTTGGCGTCGGCTTCTCCATTCGCGCAGGCCTGGCGCCGGCGTTGGTGTCCCCTCCCTGGAGATGATGCATCAGGGCGGATGCGAGGTCCGTGGAGCTGAAACCTTCCTCCAACAGTCTCTCGATGAGGCTATCCTGGCGTTTGAACTCTCCGCCGGCGAGAGTCACCCTGATCTTGTCCAACAACGAATTGCTGCGAGCCTCCTCAACTTCAGACGGGGTTGGGACCCGAAGCCGGTGGATTTTTGTCCGCGTGAAGCGCTCGATGTGTTGGATCTGGAAGATTTCCCGGCCCGAGACGAAAGAGATGGCGCGACCGCTGCGGCCCGCCCTTCCTGTGCGCCCGATCCGGTGCAGATAGTCCTCCGGATCGTAGGGCAGATCATAATTGAAGACGACCTGCACATCCTCCACATCGATGCCGCGCGCTGCAACGTCCGTGGCCACCAGAAACTCAAGCCCGGATTTCCGAAACTTTTGCATCACCCGATCCCTCATCGCCTGGCTCATGTCGCCGTGGAGGCGGTCCGCGGAATAGCCTTGGGCGTTGAGGTGGTCCACGAGTTCGTCCACCATGCGCTTTGTATTGCAAAAAATGATCCCGAGCTTGAGGTCATGAATATCAATGAGGCGGGCCAGAAGATCGATTTTAAACC
>CANLCA010000441.1 GCA_947487925.1 Verrucomicrobiales bacterium
ATCATTCCCATGTTTTGGGGAACCGCTTTCGGGTGGGAAATGGCTTCCGGATATCCGTGGGGCTTTTGGGCGAGCGGGGACTATGATTTCTTAAAGGAAGGAACCGAGCGTTTTGTGACAAAAACGGCCAAGCTTCGCCAGCACGCCAATTCTCTGGGGCTTTACCTTGCCCACGAGATCCATCCTGGAACAGCCGCGATGTGCGCCGAGGACTTCAACATGCTGGTGAAGGCTTGCGATGGGGACAAGTGTCTGGCAGTGAACGCAGATCCGTCGCATTGTTGGGAGGGTGAAAGTTTTGAAACGCGATTCCTGAGCGTGGGCCCACGAGTGTATGCCTGCCACGTTAAAAACTTCGTCATTCGTCCGAATATTCCTCTGCGCATGATGAACGGCAATTGGCCCAATCGCGCGATGCAGTTCGTGGATATCGGGAGCGGGGATTTGAACATGACCCGTTACGTGGAACTTCTGATCCACATTGGCTACCCTCAACGTTATTGCCAGGTCATGGGGACCAAGACAGCCCCGCTGATCGTGGAGGCGGAGAGTGCCTACAGGGACCTCGATTCCACGAGTGCGGACGGCATCGCCTACGTGCGCGACAATCTTTGTTTTCCGGTCGCGAGCGGGTCCTTTGAGGATGGCATGGGCGCTTGAGTTGACGGGGGGCGGGTTGTCATTCCTTTCTCGGCGGCGTGGTAGAATCTGCGGGGATTTCCGGGGGTATCCCGGACTTTCGTGACAATGCAGCCAGTTTTTCCCGGATGAAATTGTTGTCAGGGTAGTTGGGAAAGTCTGTAAGGAAGCTTTGGTAGAGCTTGCAGGCATCTATCTCTCGTTCGTAGAGGGCGAGTCTCGGGGCCAGCGAAAGAATCAGCGCGGCTCGTTGTTGGGCAGAGGGGGACAGGTTTAGGGCTTTTTCCTGAGCCGCGATCATCTCAAGCGCTTTGCCGTCTCTCAGATAGAGCTCGGCTAGTTTTTCCTGGAGGACAGCACTGGTTTTGAGCAGGTCCACTTTTTCCAGGGAAGCGATCAAGTTAGCCACGGGCGTGCCCGTGCGCAAGCTGGCGTTGACCAATCGGATGTAGGACCATTCCAACTGGGGGCTTTGGGTTCGTTCCATCTCCGAATGCAAAGTTTGATAAGGTTTGGGGAGGGGGCGGTAGAGTGGGTCTCCGATGATCGTCGTCTGCCAGGAGAGGGCGGGGAGGGAGGCATAGGCGGCTTCTCCAAACGAAAAGCCAGCCTCAAGGATTCTGGAAAAGAGAATCCCGAGATCAGCGGTCGTCCCGAGGTAGGGTTCGCTCACGTATCCAATCGTGGCGGCAGCTCCTTTAGCCACAAGAGGCCCCACCCAGCCTCGCGTGTCGGACCGGATCGTCGACGCGCTGTAGGAGTGCAAATGATAGGCTATCGACCCCGGCACGAACTCCATCGTTTTGGAGAGGAAAGGTCCACACACGCTCCCGTTGTACCAACCCGCATAAAGCGCTATATGACTCATGATGAATCCCTGTGGAAAGGTCTCCGGCGCCTCATCCAGCGACGTTTCCCATCCCGAGTTTCTGGCTGTTTTCGCTGCTGCTCGAATCCAATCATCGCCGAGTTTATAGCTTCCATTGGTGAGGCCTCGGGAATCGAAGTAGGCCCGCCCCCACAGGCCGAATTCCTCCGCTTTCAGGGCGCTATCGATCATGTTCGTGACCACGGCGGTCGTGGGGCCATCCAGTCGGGCCACGATCAAAACGCCCTGCTTCGGACCTATGTTCGCCGACTCCGTGGCCTTGTAGGCGGGGTTGCGTTGCGGACCAGACAGGGCAAGCCTCAGCGGTTTGTCCGGCAGGGTCGCCAGCTCAGTATCCACAGCAGCTTCGTTTCGCCTAAATGCCGACGGAAGCTGTTCCACCCCAATTTCGCGAGTTTCCGCCGACTCAAGAATCCTTGATGGCACCCCGTAGCAGAGCACCACATGCCGGATCGAAAAGGCTTTTAGGCCTGAGCCGGGTGACCCTGCGTTCGTGACGGAAGTGGTCGACGGCGGACTGAAGGAGGGATCAAACTCCAATCGCCCGGATTTCAGTAGGAACTCAAGGATTGGGTTTTCGAGCCGTTCGACGTAGTCTTTTCGACTGATGGTTTCGGACTCAGGAAGGGAGAGGCTGAGGAGCAGGGTTCGATCGATATGCCTGCGCGCGGCGTAATGTTGCGCCACGCCCTCGGATCCGGGTGTCGTAGCGTTATAGATGATCAAGGTGTCCAGGCGCTGCGGCGAAGCTGCAGCGGCTCCGATCGCGAGATGCTGGAGTGCCAGGAGAAGGTGCGCGCTGAGGATCACCAAGGCGGATCGATGCATAGGGTTGGAATTTCAATAAGATCCCGCGAGAGCTTCGGTTTGGACCGCTCAAGCAATTGTCATTTTCAGGCCGTCATAACTCAAAAAAACGCCTTCGGGCAGATCCGCCTGGTCTTTGTCATGATCATAGTGATCGGTGAGATGGGTGAGAAAGGTTTTTGGGGCTCCTATTCGGCGGGCGCATGTCAAGGCTTCGTCCAGGCACATGTGAGTGGGGTGCGGGTCCGGCCTCAGGGCATCGAGCACCGCGACCTCGACACCCGACACAGTTTCCAAGGCTTCTTCAGGCACCTCTTTACAGTCGCTCAAATAGGCGAGCCGTTTTCGACCTTTTTGGGTAAACAAGTAACCGTTCACTTTGAGGCTGCCGTGGGGCAGTGGAATGGGGGTGATTTCTAGATCTCCAAGCAGGAATGGCCCATGGACCACCTTGGGGATTGGGCGAAAGTAACCCTTCGGAATAGGGCCATCGCGGAAAGCATAATCGAAGATTCTTTTCAGCGCCGTCATCGTGTCTTGATTAGCATAAATCGGCAACCCCTCGCCGTTGCGCATTTCGCAGAAGCGCCGGCAATCATCCAAGCCCATGATGTGGTCCGCATGCGCGTGAGTGATCAGGACGGCATCCAGGTTCCGAACGTTTTCCCTGAGCATCTGAATTCTGAATTCAGGGGTCGTATCCACGACCAGAGAGAGGGTCCTGGTTTGCACGAGGATGGAGGGGCGAGTGCGGTGGTTTTTCGCATTGGCTAGGTAATCCTCCGGGTAGGACTTGCCGATCAAAGGAACCCCCTGTGACGTGCCGGATCCGAGGAATGTGAGGTGGAGCGACATGCAATATTTTCTTTGCGCAACCCTAGCACACCGGACAGATTCAACGACAGGGTTTTCGACTTGCACAAAACACCATGTTGACCACGTTGAGGATCAAGAATCTAGCACTCGTGACGGATCTGACGCTTGAGTTGCGAGCGGGTTACAACGCGATCACCGGGGAAACCGGCGCCGGCAAATCGGTGATCATTGGAGCTTTAAACCTGGTGACGGGTGAACGGGCAGATCGATCCATGATTCGATCCGGATGCGAGTCCTGTTCTGTCGAGGCCGTGGTGAGTGTTAGGAAGGTCGAGCGTCGTGTGGGAGAGTTCCTGGCCGAAAACGGGTTCGAGCCCTGCGAGGGAGGGGAGCTTTTGTTGAAGCGGACGTTTTCGTTGAGTGGATCGAATCGGCAGTTTATCAACGGTTCTCCTGCGACCTTGCAGGCGTTGGGCGACCTTGGGGATATGTTGGTGGACATGCATGGGCCCAACGAACATCAGTCCCTGCTGAATCCGAGGAGACAGCTGGACCTCGTGGATGCGCACGCGGGATTGATGGGGGTGCGA
>CANLCA010000442.1 GCA_947487925.1 Verrucomicrobiales bacterium
GGAACGTCTTCAAACGCTCGATGGAGTGCACGCCGACGACGTGATTTTTTCGCCGGACCGCGCCCGCGCTCGAGGCCTCTCCAGCACCGTGACCTTTCCGTCCGGCAACCTCGCCCCAGAAGGCTCGGTGATCAAGAGCGCCGCGATAGATCCCACCACCCTCGATGAACATGGAGTCTATCGAATCACAGGCCCAGCGAGGGTGTTCCTCAGAGAAAGCGACGCGATTCAGGCGATCAAACGCGGCGAGGTCCAAGCGGGGAACGTCCTGGTGCTGAGCGGATGCGGCCCCATGGGAACGGGCATGGAGGAAACTTACCAACTCACCTCCGCGCTCAAACATCTTCCATTCGGAAAAGAGGTCGCCCTGGTGACTGACGCGCGATTCTCCGGAGTGTCAACGGGCGCCTGCATCGGTCATGTCGGCCCCGAAGCCCTCGCGGGCGGACCGATCGGCAAGCTTCGGGACGATGATCTCATCCAAATCGTGGTCGATACAAAACTTCTCAAAGGAAGCCTTGATTTCGTGGGGACGGCTGAGGATAGGCTGAGTCCTGAGCAAGGAACCGCCTGTCTCGCGGCCAGATCCCCTCGTAAAGATCTTATGCCCCACCCTCAGCTACCACCTGAAACGCGACTGTGGGCCGCCCTCCAGGACATCGGCGGAGGCACCTGGGGCGGCTGCGTTTACGACGTGGACGCCATCTTGCACCGACTGAACCGTTGATCTGCTGTCACACGGGTGGTTGATCGCCGCGGGAAAATGTTTCAGCCAACGCCACGGCCTTGATCATCGCCTTGGATTTGTTCACCGTTTCCTGGAATTCGTCCTCCGGCGAGGAATCCGCCACCCACCCCCCTCCAACCTGCACGTAGGCCCTGCCATCCTTGATCAGTGCCGTCCGAATCGTGATACAACAATCAAGATTGCCGTTAAACGAAAAATAGCCCACGCACCCCCCGTAGGGCCCCCTCTGGGTTTGCTCGAGTTCTGAGATGATTTGCATGGCGCGAATCTTAGGGGCTCCGGAAAGTGTGCCCGCCGGAAAAGTGGCTCGCATCAGGTCATAGGGCGTGCGGTCTGCAGCCAGCACGCCATTCACCTCCGAAACAATATGCATGACGTGACTGTAACGTTCGATGACCATCATGTCCCTTACCTGGACCGAACCAAAGTCGCATACCCTGCCCAAATCGTTCCGCGCCAGGTCCACTAGCATCACGTGCTCGGCACATTCCTTGGGGTCCGCAAGCAACTCTTTCTCAAGACGCAGATCCTCTTCCGTCGTCTTCCCCCGGGTCCGCGTCCCTGCTATAGGGCGTATTTCCACCTCGCGATCCTCACATCGGACATGAATCTCGGGTGACGCCCCCACGAGCGAAAAACCCTCAAGCTCGAGCAGAAACATGTACGGCGACGGATTGATCGTGCGGGCTGCACGGTAGATGTCCAGTGGCGACGCTGTCACGCTTGTCGAAAACCGTTGCGAACCAACCACCTGAAAAATGTCGCCGGACCGAATATAGCCCTTGGCCTTTTGAACGTTCTCGTGGAACCTGTCGCGAGCCACGTTCGATACGAAAGGCAATGCCGGCACCTCCGATGGCAACGTCACCGGAGTCTGTTGAGTCGACTGATCCAGCAAGGCGACCAGTCGATCGACCTCACCGATCGCGTTTTCGTAGGCCTCAGCAACCGTTGTGGCGCGGTCTACGATCGCATTGACGAGCACCGTGATAGTCTGGGCAACCCTGTCGAAGATGAGCAACTCATCCGCAATCAGGAAGTAGAGAACCGGCGTCTTGAGATCGTCCACCAATGGACGCGGCACAATAGGTTCAACATCATGAATGAACTCGTACCCTATAAAGCCGAGAGCGCCTCCTGTAAACCGCGGCAATGAAGGAAGGATCACGGGACTGAAACGCTTCATGAACCTCTCCACCACAACCAACCCATCCCTGACGCGGGTAGCATCGCCGGGCGCAGCCGCGGCGTCGATTGCGAATTGTTCAACCACCTTTCCATTTTCAAACACCTCGACGCACGCACCAGTCTGCTTGATCACGGCGCGGGGGTTGCAACCCACAAAGGAGTAGCGGCCCAGATGTTCACCCCCTTCAACGGACTCGAACAGAAAGGACTCCCCTTGCCCGCGAATTTTACGATAGGCGGAAAGTGGCGTCTCAAAGTCTGCTAGCAATCGTCTCGTCACAGGAATCAGGTTTCCCTGACGGGCCAGCGCTTCGAACTCGGTATAAGTCGGCGAATGCATGATTGGATAAACGGATGTTGGTCGCTAGGTGTCGCTCGCTGTAAAGAAGGGATGCGAATTCAGGGCCTCATCCCCGGGGTGTGATGTGGTGCAAAGGGTTTTTCAACACCTCCCTGCAAGGTTGCTGATCAGCGAGAATCATGAGTGTTTCAAAGGCCTTTTCCAAGATCCTAGGCCGACGGGAGTGTCTGCTAAACCATGGCAAAAGAAAAGGCTCAATCCCAACGGTTGCTTGAACCAACCCGCCGCCAAACCGCCAGGGTCGTGAACACCAGCACCGCCAAGGCAAAAGTGATCATCCCCATCCCCACCGCAAAGGGCACCACGTGTTCGTGGCTGAAGCAAACCAACAACGCCCCCAACCCTGTCATCAGCAGGACCTGCGCCGCGGTGCAGGCGAAAAATAACCCCTTGGGTGCCTGCATCAGCTGAACCGAAAACCAGGCGCGGTATTGCGCTTCCCCCAATGTGTTCATAATCCAAGCGGATTGAAAATTGCGCGAAGCCACCAAACAGCTCGTGGTCACCAGCATGATCGCGGGGATCGGCCACATCGCGCACCCTGAACAAACCACCGCGTTCACCAAGATACCCCCCCTCCATCCCAGAAACCTGGCAAGCGGATTGGCCTCAAGCACCAGGTTCGGTGTCGCAATCCACGTGCTCACAAAATCCGCGGCCCTGGCCACTACGAGCAACCCCAACAGTATCCAGTAAGTGCTGCTGGCGAACGGAACCGAGAGACCAGTCATCTTACTTCCTTTTGTAAAGAGCCTCCGGATCCTGCAGTCGGGGTTCTGTGATCTCCACGGCTTCTCCCGCGGATCGGATCGACCTAAAAAAACAGGAGCGGAACCCTTCATGGCAAGCCGCCCCCTCCTGCTCCACTTGGATCAAAAGGGTGTCCCCATCGCAATCGAAAGCGAGATCCTTGACCCACTGCACGTTGCCACTTGTCTCGCCTTTCATCCAAAACGCCTGCCTCGAACGGCTCCAAAACACCGTCTTTCCTGTCTCAACGGTTTTCCCAACCGAAGCTCTATTCATCCACGCCATCATCAGCACTCGACCGCTGCGGGCGTCCTGCACGATGGCGGGAATCAGGCCGTCGGCGTTAAACTTCAGTTTCTCAATAAATTCAGTGTTCATGGATGGTGGCTCGGAATAAAGGTGAACGCGACAGCGGCCAGGATGCAAACGAAGGCGGCCACGTGGTTCCAATGAATCTTCTCGCCGAGATACGATACCGCGAATGCGGAAAAAACAACCAACGTCACTAACTCTTGGATCACCTTCAGTTCCACCGTCTTAAAACTGGCACTTCCCCATCTATTCGCCGGAATCATCAGCATGTATTCAAAAAAGGCGATCCCCCAGCTCAGCAAGATCACGCGCCAAAGGGGTTGATGCTTGAACTTTAAGTGACCATACCAAGCAAACGTCATGAAGACATTTGAACAGA
>CANLCA010000443.1 GCA_947487925.1 Verrucomicrobiales bacterium
ATCGCTAAAAGGCCATCGATCTCAGACTAATGGATCTTCGACGTGCTTGAGCAGAAAGAGACATACTCACCCATTGCCAGCCGACAGGGTTGCCTCTATAACCACCTGACATTTTTATGAGTCCAGCCCGAACAGAGGCCCCAGCAGAAATTTCGAACTCTACCGCCAACGTCGGCGCGCCCAAGAAGGCTTGGCGCAAGCTACTCGTGGCGAACCGCAGCGAA
Organism: Verrucomicrobiales bacterium; assembly: GCA_947487925.1. Classification (GTDB taxonomy): domain Bacteria; phylum Verrucomicrobiota; class Verrucomicrobiia; order Limisphaerales; family F1-80-MAGS106; genus F1-80-MAGS106. Next base: position 225 of record CANLCA010000443.1, read on the forward strand.
ATCGCCATCCGTGTGTTCCGAGCCGCAACCGAGCTGGGGCTCAGAACTGTCGCGATCTATGCCAAGGAGGACCGCTTCGGCGTGCATCGCTTCAAAGCCGATGAAGCTTACATGGTCGGTGACGGAAAAGGCCCCGTGGCGGCTTACCTCGACATCCCGAGTATCATCGCCTGCGCCAAGGAATGCGACGTGGACGCGATCCATCCAGGCTACGGATTTCTCTCGGAAAACGCCGAATTCGCCCGTGCTTGCGAGCAGGCGGGTATCATCTTCGTCGGCCCGCGCCCGGAATTGCTCGAATTGATGGGCGACAAAGTAGCCGCGCGTGGCATGGCTCTCAAACTCAAGATCCCCACCCTGCCCGGCACGGAAGAACCGGTGGAGGATCGCGCTGAAGCACTTCGCATCGCCAAGGAAATTGGCTTCCCTTTGATCATCAAAGCCGCTTTCGGAGGCGGCGGCAGGGGCATGCGCGTCGTGGAAAAAAGCGCCGACCTCGCCCGTTTGCTCGACGAAGCTCAAAACGAGGCCGAACGCGCGTTTGGGAACCCCGCGGTGTTCCTTGAAAAATATATCCCGCGAGCCAAACATATTGAGGTTCAAGTTCTTGGAGATCAGCACGGGAATGTAATTCACCTGCATGAACGCGATTGTTCAGTACAACGACGACATCAAAAAGTTGTTGAGATCGCTCCCTCTGTCGACCTTGATGAAAAAGTGCGCCGGGAACTGTGCGACGCCGCCGCGCGCCTCGCCAAGGAAGTGCGTTACGACAACGCCGGCACCGTGGAATTCTTATACGATGTCGAACACAAGGAATGGTTCTTCATAGAGATGAACCCCCGGATTCAGGTGGAGCACACGGTGACGGAAGTGATCACCGGCATCGACCTGGTTCGGTCGCAGATCCTCATCGCCCAAGGCCACACTCTGTTCGGCCCAAAGGTCGATCTACCTTGTCAGGAAGAAATCCCCCGCAACGGCTATGCGGTGCAGTGCCGTGTCACCACTGAAGATCCGGAGAACAAATTCACGCCGGATTATGGCAAAATCCTGACCTACCGATCCGCAGGCGGCTTCGGGGTTCGCCTCGATGGCGGCATGGGCAACGCAGGCACCGTCATCACTCCTTTCTACGATTCTCTGCTGGTAAAAATCACCGCTTCTGGACGCAATTTTTCCATGGCGCTCGAGAGGATGGACCGGGCGCTCCGAGAATTCCGAATTCGTGGGGTCAAAACGAACATTCCTTTCCTGGAAAACGTCATCCACAACCCTTTGTTCCGTGCCGGGAACGCCACCACGACGCTCATCGATACCACGCCCGAATTGTTCACTTTCAAACATCGTCGTGACCGCGCCTCCAAACTGATGTCCTTCCTCGGGAACGTGATCGTCAATGGGAATCCGCAATCCAAGGGATATTTGCCCAAGTCCACCTTCCTTCCGGCATCCCCTGTGGCTTATGACCACAAAGCGTCACCACACCCAGGGACTCGACAGTTGCTCCTGGAACTCGGCGCTAAGAAATTTGCTGAATGGGCGAGCAGCCAGAAATCTCTCCTGGTCACAGACACCACCTTCCGCGATGCCCATCAATCGCTGCTCGCCACGCGCGTCCGCACCTACGACATGCTCGCCGCTTCCGATGCTCTTGCCCGGCGCGCGTCGCGCCTGTTTAGCTTAGAAATGTGGGGCGGAGCCACCTTCGACACCGCCATGAGGTTTCTCCACGAAGACCCTTGGGAACGTCTCCGGCTACTCCGAGCGCGCATCCCCAACATCTGCTTCCAAATGCTGTTTCGGGGTTCGAACGCCGTGGGTTACAGCAACTACCCCGACAATGTCGTGTCGGGCTTCGTCAAGCACGCCGCCGCCGAGGGCATGGATATATTCAGGATCTTCGATTCGCTCAACTACCTCCCCAATCTAAAGGTGGCGATGGAAGCTGTCCATGAAACCCACGCCGTCTGCGAGGCCGCGTTGTGCTACACCGGCAATATCTTGGACCCAAAACGCGATAAATACTCCCTTGAATACTACGTGAAGCTGGCGAAGGAACTCGAGAAAATGGGCGCCCACTTCCTCGCCATAAAAGACATGGCGGGCCTCTGTCGACCTTACGCCGCCTACAAATTGGTCAAAGCTCTCAAGGATGCGATCGGAATCCCGGTTCATTTCCACACCCACGACACTAGCGGCATCAATGCGGGATCGATCTTGCGCGCCAGTGACGCGGGGGTGGATGTCGTGGACCTGGCGCTGGCCGCAATGTCTGGCTCCACCAGCCAGCCTAACATGAACTCTGTGGTGGCGGCATTGCAAAACACCCCTCGTGACACCAAGCTGGACCTCGACGCCTTGAATGAACTGTCCGTGTACTGGGAGCAGGTTCGCTCCTTTTATACCCCTTACGACACCTCCCCAAAGAGCGGCGGCGCGGATGTCTATGAGCACGAGATGCCCGGAGGCCAGTTCACCAATCTCAAAGAGCAAGCCTCCAGCATGGGCCTGGGCAACCGATGGCCCGACATCGCCCGCTGCTACTCGGAGGTCAACCAGCTTTTCGGAGACATCGTCAAAGTCACCCCCAGCAGCAAGGTTGTAGGGGACATGACCATGTTCCTCATCACCCGCGGCATCAAGCCCTGCGACGTGGTCAACCTCGAGCCAGGAACCACCCCGTTCCCGGAGTCCGTCATCGACATGCTCTCAGGCGGATTGGGCCAGCCCATGGGGGGTTGGCCGAAGAGGGTTCAGGAGGTCATCCTCGGCAAACGCAAACCCATCAAAGGCCGCCCAGGCGCGTCACTCCCACCCTCCAATCTCGCCAAAACTCGGCTTGAACTGGCCGCCAAATTGCGTCGTGAAATCGACGACAACGACCTCTACAGCCACTTTATGTATCCGGAGGTACACGCTGATTTCGCCAAATTCAGCCGCGAATTTGGCGATGTCTCCGTCCTCTCTACCCCTGCCTTCTTCTATGGCCTGAAACCAGGCGATGAAATATCGGTTGAAATCGAGCAGGGCAAGACACTCTTCTTCAAGCTCATCAACGTCGGTTCTATTGACAAGGACGGCCGCCGAGCCGTGACGTTCGAACTCAACGGCATGACTCGGGAAACCAGCATCGCTGACAACTCGGTTCAAGCGAAGGTCAAGAGTCGGGAGAAAGCCGACCCCGCGAACCCGCTCCATCTGGGCGCCCCCATCCCAGGCATCATCACATCCGTCTCCGTGGGCGTTGGCGCGCGAGTCGTTAAAGGCGAAAAGCTGATCACGATGGAAGCCATGAAGATGCAGACCACCTTATACTCGAACAAGGACGGCGTGGTTGAGGAGATCCAGGTGAAAATAGGCGACTCGGTCGAAAGCAAAGATATGCTCCTGAAACTGCGCGCGTGATCTGAGAAGCCCAAAACTCAAATGAAGCGCCCCGCAACCATTGCGCGCATCTCGTTTGTCCTACTCGCTCTACTCTCCTGCGCCACGGTCCGCCCTAGCGCCGAG
>CANLCA010000444.1 GCA_947487925.1 Verrucomicrobiales bacterium
CACGGGACTGGACGCCACGAGTTCGAGTTCAAATCCATCCGGCACCGTCAACGTTTGCGCCGCAAACTTGAAGGCGGCGGCGGCCCCAGGTGTGCTGAGAGTCAGACCGAGAAGAGAAAGTGTGCCGACCACGAGGCATCGCTTGAGTGACATCTCATAATTTATCCTCCTGGCCATCCGGCTTCGCAAGCCCAAAGCCGACGCCCTCCACACAACCCTCAGTAGTTCAGCCACGCAATGACGCTTTCCCCACCATGATCAAGCCGGATGTTTGGATCAGACGGTTTTGCAAAGACCGAACTCGACCCCACCGTGGGGACAAAAAAGTTCATCCAGAGGAGCATTTGTTGGCTCGACCAGCATAATGCGATGGAAGTGCATCCGTTACCCTTTCTGATGGGGCACAAGCAAGGCGGCGACCTCTCGAGGCGGGCTTGCCCGAATCTTTGAGGATTGTTAGCCTGTGCAGATGCCGTCATTGAATCAAATTCGGACCGGGTTGATGGAGTCGGGGATTGTGGCCGTGATCCGAACGGACACACCGGAACCCATTCCCGAAATTGTGCGCGCCCTTTTAAGGGGGGGGATTCGAACCATCGAGGTGACGCTCACGGTTCCTGGCGCTGTGGAAGTGATCCGTGACCTCTGCCTTGAGTGGGGGGAGCATGCCCTGATCGGCGCCGGCACCGTGTTGGATGTGGAAGCCTGTGAACGAGTAGTCGCCGCCGGCGCCCACTTTGTAGTCAGCCCCATTGCCCGAGTTTCGCTGGTCCCCATTGCACGGGAAGCGGGGAGGGTGCTGATGTTGGGGGCCTACACCCCCACAGAGGCCCAGTGCGTGCATGAGTCTGGAGCGGATTTCGTAAAGGTTTTTCCCTGCGATCTGTTGGGTGCCTCCTACATCCGTTCCTTGAGAGCGCCACTGCCGCATCTGAGGATCGTCCCGACCGGAGGCGTGGATTTGAAAACCGCCCCAGATTTCATCCGCGCCGGGTGCGCTGCGGTGGGAGTAGGATCCACTTTAATGCCGAAAGCCATGGTACGGGAGGCTCGATGGGAGGAACTCTCGATGCTGGCCTCCGAATTTAGACGTGTGGTGGCCGAGGCAAGGTCTGGCCTCCTGGCGTGAGTCTCGCACTGGATGGTGTTCATCGGAGGGCAATTTCCTGAAACGATGCAGAGAGAGACAGTGTTCATGACTATGAAGCATTATCTGGCTGTTGAAATTGGGGGTACCAAATTGCAAGTGGCTCTTGGCGATGGCGCTGGCCTCATCGAGGAGCGCTGGCGTGCCGAGGTGCGTCCGGAATGGGGCGGTGAAGGTATCCGGGAACAGCTCGCAAAGATTATAGAAGAAGTGCTGGTGAGTCGTGAAATCAACGCGGTGGGGGTCGGCTTTGGAGGCCCTGTCGATTGGGGCGCCGGCACGATCTGTTGTTCTCATCAAATCAGGGGATGGTCGGAGTTTCCGTTGGCGGATTGGATTCGAGAACGGACCGGAGTTCGTGTGTTCGTCGAGAACGATGCGAATGTGGCCGCGTTGGGAGAGGCTTTAAACGGAGCAGGCAAGGGCATGGATCCTGTTTTTTATACGACCCTGGGAAGTGGCGTCGGAGGGGGGCTGGTGGTTCGCGGGAGGATTTATCACGGGGCAAGGCCGGGTGAATCGGAGATTGGCCATCTGCGTTTGGATCGCGCGGGTGCAATTGTCGAGTCACGCTGTTCGGGATGGGCGGTGGACGCGCGCATTCGAGACGAAATTCGGCGAAATCCAACCAGTTTGTTGTCGGAGATGTGCCGAGGAATGGAGCGGGGGGAGGCTAGGCATTTGGGCCTCGCGGTCGAGGCCGGGGATCAACTCGCTTGTTCGATCTTGAAAGATACCGCGGAGGACTTGGCGTTTGCGTTGTCTCACGTGATCCATCTCATGCACCCTTCGGTCTTGGTCGTGGGAGGGGGGTTATCCCTATTGGGAGAACCGCTGCGTGACAAGATTGCTCGGGCATTGCCGTGCTATGTCATGGAAGCCATGCACCCTGTTCCGGAAGTTCGTCTGGCTGCGCTGGGTGAGGACTCAGTTCCTGTGGGCGCTCTTTTGCTGGCGGCAAGCGGTGGAGGCCGGGACCTCGACGCCTCCTGACTCATCTGCCGAAGATGTAGCGACCTTCACTTTTTCGGGGGGGAGACTGTCAAACTTGTGAGCTGTAAAACGGCCGTTGAACACAACACTGTGGAGATCTGCAACGACCTCGATGAGAAAGACCTGACGAATATGGAGGAAGATCATTTATGGAGCTGGCGAGTGAATTGGAATGGCACAAAACCTCCCCCTGGCAAGCCTGTTTCCAAGAGGAATGAAACATCGCCGGACAAGAGATCTTGTTTCATTTGCCGTCACAGAGCTCACTGAGCGTTTTCCTGCGTCCCGGACGCCCGGATTGCGACTCACAAAACGAGTGGACATCTTCCCAGATTTTTGAAATAGTCTCTGCCATTCAGGAACTCTCCGGTCGGAGTAATCGACTGATCACGTGAAAAGGAAATAAAACGCTATGAGGAATGGAATTGGAAAGATGACGAGGTGGATGTTGCTCGCCGCTGCCATCGCGACGGCGAACTCACAGTTTACGACTCAATCGCATGCTGGGCTGTTCAAGATTGATTTCAGCTCTGCGGAAAATGAAAGAGAAGGTGTGGATGCTGAAGGAGCTCCAACTGGGGTCTTTCCTGAGGCTTTGAAGGATTGGAATGTGATCCCGACCTGGACCTTTGCCGACCCCAACGCCAACGTCGTAGCCGGCAGTGCCAGCATCAAAGGCACCGCCAACGCGGAGGGCACAGAGGTGGTTTGGAAACTGACGGATTTCTCAACCTCTGGTGACAGCGATGTCACAGTGACCATGATGGATAACAAGGCGTTGGCGGAGTCACTCAACGCCGAAACCCCACCTTATATGCTCGGTCAAACTGGCAACAACCCCACGAAAGAGGGTTTGGCCGCCGTGTATGATGGGGTTGTGGTTCCCGGGATCGTCAAGGACGACTATCTCTATCGCAATCCGGACGCGGCCGGAAGCGAAGTGCTCATGCGATTCGCCAATCTGAATCCAGGATTTTACAATGTGACGGTGTTCGAAGGCCGAACCACCGACGGCAACGGAAGATACGGCAAGGTTTGGGTGGATGATATCAAGGGCGCGAAGGAGCCTGCGGCGCAAAACACCGGGAACTATGCCGGCGTGAACGCAAACGGAGGTACAGTCGCTTTAGGACAACCAAGAACAATTACGGTGGAGGTCAAGGCCGGCCAGTTTCTTTGGTTTGCAGAAATGGAAGATAATTCAGGAGGCATCAGCGGAATGATCGTTCGTTCAGTAGACTCCGCTCCAGTCCCCGTGGACATAACGACCTCCAAAGGTCTGTTCAAGATCGATTTCGGTCATCTTGAGAACGAGCGAGTGCCTGTGGATGCCGAAGGAACCCCAACGGGAGACGCCCCGGCTCCGTTGAAGGATTGGGTTGTTATCGCGAATTGGACTTTCTCGGATCCTAACGCCAGTGTCACGGCCGGGTCTGCTAGTGCCCTGGGTACAGCGAATGCGGATGGTACGGCGGTGACTTGGAAACTGATCGACGCCTCTAAGGACGCGAACAAGAATGTCACCATGACCATCATGGACAATGCGGATCTCTCAGCCTCGCTCAGTTTGGATCCTCCAACGGGCCAGACTGCGA
>CANLCA010000445.1 GCA_947487925.1 Verrucomicrobiales bacterium
ATGATCGATCGCCACGGATACACCCCTGTGTTCATTGCCTATGGCATCATGCCGTTGGTGGCGGCGAGTCTGGTGCTGTTCGCGCTGGGGCCATTGCGGCCGTTGCCTGAATTCCAGACATTAGAGAAGAAAGAATCCTCGTGAGAGGGCACCGTGGCAGCGAAGGTGCATCTGTCTTTTCGAGCCCACCGTCCAGTCGCGGATCGTGGTAGGAACCTGGTTCGGCCGGGACGGATCCGTGCCTTCTCATTGCGGAACGAAATCTGTCAGGGCTGCGGCGTTTCCTGTAACCTGATGGAAGAGTGTCGAGTCTGTGTAGTTGACCCATGTTATTCAATCACGTCCACGTTCCGATAGGTGCGGCCGATCTACCCTCAATCTTTGGCACCGCTAATCACCACGCGGCAGAACTGAGTTCCGCGCCGGGAAACCCATGCTTGCCGCGTGCCTTCGTGTGCCCTTAAGATTCCGGCATGAACCTACCACCACCGTTTTCCCGTGATCGGCTCGGACGGACGAGAACATCTTGAGCTTTCACTTGCATTGCAGTTAACCATTCACCCCAAATTGTCCGAGATACCATGAACACACTCAAATCTACCCTAATCATCGCTGTGGCGCTCCTTGCCGTCGTTCAGCTCGAGGCCCAATCCGTCCCCGCCGGATGGAAACAGCGCATCGACCGCAGCACCAGCGCTAGCGATCCAGATGCCGCCGGTGATGTTAAGATCGTGACGGCCGGCACCGGTTACCATATCGAAACCCCTTCCGCTGGCGTTTTCTGGAATCCCAGTAACACAGCCGCAGGCAACTACACGCTCAAGGGCACGTTCACATTGAACAAGAGAAGCGGTCACGTAAATCATTACGGGCTGGTCTTCGGCGGCAGCAATCTTGAAGGCGCGACTCAGAAGTACACCTATTTCATGGTCGCTCAGGATAATCCCGCTGGAGGACGCAGCCAGCCCCAGCCCCTCGGCGTCTGGCTGTCCAAGACTCGGAACGGTGACACCACTGCGGCCACCTTTACAGGCCTCACTGGCGCGGGACGCAACGGTGCCGTCCCGCACGCTGCCGTGAAGGTCCCCGACGCGAGCGGCAAGTCGGTGAACACGCTCGAGGTTCGGGTCCTGGCCGACAAGATTGAATTCGTCGTCAACGGCACGGTGGTCCATTCAGCGCCCAAGGCCGGCCTGACGACTGACGGCATTTGGGGCATCCGCTCCAACCACCTTCTCGACATCAACGTAACCGATCTGGCGGTGACAAAATAACCAAGCCAAATCCCAACCAAAAAAACTCAGACCATACCCTATCATCATGAACACCACGAAATCCATCCTCACCATCATCGCTGCGACTTTGGTCAGCACCCTGCCGCTTCTGGCCCAGCAAAAGAAGGCGGCGTCCACCGGGGGGACCAGCCCGCATGAAACCACCAGCGCCGTCATTGACGGCAACCGCGTCACGATTTCCTACGGACGCCCATTCACCAAGGATCCCAAGACCGGCGAGCCTCGAAAAATCTGGGGTGGCCTGGTGCCCTGGGAAAAGGCCTGGCGCACCGGTTCCGACGAAGCCACGCTCCTCGTCACGCAGCAGCCGATCGTCATTGGCGGGACCACGATCCCGGCCGGCGCTTACACCCTTTACACCGTGCCGTCAGAAAGTGGCGCGTCCAAACTCGCATTCGGCACCAAGGTTGGCGCTTGGGGAGTCCCCGTGGATGAAAAAAATGATCTGGCCCGAGTGGACATGAAAAAGGAGACGCTCGAAAAGCCGCTGGACCAGTTCGCCATGGCCGTGGCGAAAAACCCTTCGGGCGGCGGCGTGCTGAAATTGATGTGGGAGAACACCCAGTTCTCGGTGCCGTTCACGGTCAAGAAATAGTGCGCCGCGATCGACCATCAATCCAAGCGCGCGAAAATATGAACCTTAAAGTCATGTGCTCCTTGGTGGGTGGCTCTGGATTGTTTTTTGCGTCCGCAGCATTCGCGCAGGCGCCTCGGGTCGGGTCCGAGGCGCCCAGTCCCTCCATCGCGCTCAAACAAAGGCTCGTATTAGCCAACATCCCGGGCTCATTCAAGTGATGTGTGCATTCTACAAGATGACGCGGCGCTTTATCCGCAACGCGCTGATATTGGGGACCGTGTCGGCGTTGGTGGCCAACAACACCCGAGCCAGCGACGCAGTCCCAACGTCGTCCGCCGCGATTGAGCAGGAGCTCCGCAGCTTCGGCACCGTGGCCACGGTGCTCCATATTGGGGCGCATCCAGATGACGAGAACACGCAGCTCATCACCTACTTCGCCCGCAAACGCGGTTATCGCACGGCCTATCTTTCGTTGACTCGCGGCGACGGCGGGCAAAACGAAATCGGCCCTGAGTTCGGCGAGAAGCTTGGCGTTGCCCGCACACAGGAACTCCTCGCAGCGCGCCAACTCGACGGAGGTCGGCAGTTTTTCACGCGTGCTCTTGACTTCGGCTACTCGAAGACGCCCGAGGAAACGCTGCTCTTCTGGGATCGCGATCAGGTGCTCAGCGACGTGGTGCGCGTCATCCGACGGTTTCGGCCCGATGTGATCGTGAATCGCTTTCCCATCCCTCCGGGCAGTGGCGGGCACGGGCATCACACCACGTCAGGCATTCTCGGTTTTGAAGCCTTCAAACTGGCTGGCGATCCCAAGGCCTATCCGAGTCAACTCGCGGAAGGCCTCACGCCGTGGCAACCCAAGCGCGTGCTATGGAATGGCGGTGGCGGCGGGCGCGGCGGCGGCGCGTTCGTCGGGCCAACCGTCCGGGTTGACATCGGCGGCAATGATCCGGTGACCGGCGAGGGGCTCGGGGCCATAGCTGCCCGCAGTCGCGGCATGCATATCACCCAAGGCTTTGGCAACTTCGGCGGACGCGGCGGCGGCGGACCGAACGAGCAGACGTTCACGGTACTGAGCGGCGACGCCACGGACAAAGACATCATGGACGGGATTGACCCCACTTGGGCGCGCTTTCCCAACGGCGGTGCTGAAATCCGCCAACTCACGGAAAGGGCAATCGCGGGATTCAATACCAACGAGCCTGGAGCGAGCGTGTTCGCGCTGTTGGATATTCGCACGAAACTCGCGACACTGAGAAGCGATCCAGTCGTGGATGATAAGCGCCAGCAGCTCGACCGGATCATTCAGGCGTGCCTCGGTCTGTCGGTTGAGACCGTTACTCCAGAGGCCGAGATCGTGCCGGGCGAACAACTCAAGTTCCGCCATCATGCAGTCGTGCGCTCGAAGATTCCGGTGAAATTGCTCGAAGTCCGCGTGCCAAATCTCGGTGGAAGCAAACCCGGAATCGAGCTCAAGCCAGATCAGCAAACGTCGGGCGATGTGACGCTCGTCATCCCCAAGAATACTCCGCTGACCCACCCCTATTGGCTGCGCGAGGAACCGGCGGCAGGCATATTTCGGGTCGCTGACACAAAATTGATCGGCCAGCCGGAGAATCCGCCACCGTTTCCCGTCGAGTACGTTTTCGAGGTGAACGGCCAGAAGCTCGTCGTCACGGATGAGCCATCGGCTGCGGCCGAAGTCGGCAAGCGGCGGCGGTTGGCAATCATATCACCAGTGTCGCTGCGCTTCAGCTCCAGCGTGGCGCTCTTTAGGCCGGGAGCGAAGAAAACAATCGAAGTCGAAATCACGGCGGCGCGTGCCACCGCGGCGGGCAATCTCAGCATCGAGTCGCCGAC
>CANLCA010000446.1 GCA_947487925.1 Verrucomicrobiales bacterium
CGGCCACCGCAGCCGCTCCAAATACTCACGGCACGCCTCGTCCGTCGCAAAACGCCCGTCGAAGTCCAGTTCGTCCAGTGGATAATCTTCATCCATGACCCAAACCACTACCGGTTGGGGGTACTGTCGTCAATTGAATAGCCCGGTGACTGGAATGGAGGCAGTGGCAGGATCCGACTTGAGCACGAGGCACATCTCATAGCCGTTCATCACTGGCATGTTCACATCGCTGAGGATCAAGTCTGGGGGCTGTTTCCGGACGAGCTCGAGGGCTTCAGCGCCGTCGCCGGCGACGGTCGCCTTGTAGCCGTGGTGCTGGAGGAGCTTCCTGAGAACAAAGGCCTGTGGCGGGCTGTCCTCGACCACAAGGATGGTCGCGGCAGTCGTTGTGATGGGCTGCGTCGAGTTCATTTGTTAGGCGTCACAACAGAGTTTTTCAAGACGCCTTGTAAAAGTCCAGGGTGCGGCTCAAACCTTCCCGCCAGGAAACTTTGACTTCGTATCCCAGGGCCGATTGGATACGGCCGATGTCGGCTACGGAGGATCGGACATCTCCTGTGCGGGATTGCTGAAACCTGGGTTGAAGGGACTGCTCGGTCAACCGGTTCAGCTCCTCAAGCAGCTGGAGGAGGTTGATGCTTTGGCCTCCCGCTACGTTAAAGACCTTTCCAGCGGCGTTTTCAGCCGGAGCCTCCGCGGCTTGGATGTTTGCGTTGACGACATTGTCGATATAGATGAAGTCACGCGACTGGAGCCCGTCGCCAAAAATTGTAGGGCAATCCCTCCTCAGAACGGTGGTGCAGAATTTTGCAATCACACCCGAATAAGGGGAGTCGAACGACTGTCTGGGCCCGAAGACGTTGAAGTAACGCAGGCTCACAGTCTCGAGCCCGTAGAGTTGATAGAAAATCTGTCCGTAACGTTCCGCCGCATATTTTTGCAGAGCGTAAGGCGAAAGAGGATTTGGCGCCAGATCTTCGTGTTTTGGGGACACTTCAGAATCGCCATAGACTGCGGAGGAAGAAGCGAAGACGAGGCGACGGACTTTGGCATCACGCGCAGCGACTAGAAGTTGGAGCGCGGCCTCCAGGTTTTGCTGGTTGGTCTCGACGGGTTTTTCCACCGACATTGGCACCGAAGGCAGTGCGGCTTGGTTGAAGACTACATCGCAGCCGGGGAGCAATTTGTTTAAGAGTTCGAGGTCTCGGATATCCCCCCGGACGAACTCCAAGGAGTTGCCAGAATTGCTCCAGGCGAGGTTATCCAACGAACCGAGGCTGAGATTATCCAAGACTATAGCCCGTCCGCCCTTCTTGCAAACTGCCTCGGCGATTTGTGAACCTATAAACCCGGCTCCGCCGGTGATCAGTGCTTTCATAGTGATCTTGAGCAAGCGAGGATAAAGGGATCCTACCCGGAATGCCAGAGCTCAGATACGGGTATACGGGGGAATTCGGCGTCGTCGAGGGCTGGGACCTGAAGTCATTTTGGGCCGCCGGCATCGCTGGGGATAGGACGCGGCTTTTGGCTTAAACTCCTTGATGCGGACTCGGGGGCGAGACAGGATGGAGAGCATGTTGAAAAGAGCATTAGTGACTGGGGCTGGGAGTGGCGTGGGGCGGGCCGCTGCAATTCGACTGGGGCGGGAAGGATGGCGTGTTGTGGTCGTTGGGCGGAGAGTGGATGCCCTCGTCGAAACGGTCGCATCGAGCGGGTTGGATGCCTCGAGATTCCTCATTTGCGCAGCCGATGTGGGCTCAGTCGAAGAGGTTGAAGCGACCCGGACCCGGGTGATTGAATGGATGGGAGGCGTTGATGTGCTCGTCAATTCGGCGGGGACGAATGTGCCTCGTCGGGGTCTGGAAGTGCTCACTTACGAGGATTACAAGACCATCATGGAAGCCAATCTCACCGGGGCGTATTTGATGACGCAGGCGTGCCTCCCTGGGATGCGTGAACGAGGACTCGGCACCATCGTGAATGTTGTTTCCGACGCCGGACGGCAGGCGAGTCCGAAGGCGGGGCCCGCTTACGTGATGTCCAAATTTGGAATGGCCGGCCTCACGCAGGCTATTAACGCTGAGGAGCGTGGCCGCGGTGTTCGGGCATGCTCGGTGTTTCCAGGGGATATCGACACGCCCATCCTCGACAAACGTCCTTCTCCTCCTTCCACTGAGGCGCGCACTCACATGCTGCAGCCTGACGATGTGGTCGAATGCGTGATGTTGGCGGTCAATCTTCCGCCCCGCGCGCTAGTTGAGGAGATACTCATCCGACCGCGGTGAGGAGCCAACGATTTGCGCTTCCTCGTCAATCTCAGTGCAGCGACAGAATGGCGGCACGCAACCGGTCTTGAGCGTGGCGGAGCTGCTCGGCATCGGTAATTTTGGTTTTGGTGACAGGTTGAACGATGTAAAAGGTGTCGATGGCGGCGCCTTTTTCGGTGCAAATCTTGGCCACCGAAATATCCAGACCCAGACTGGAGAGCTCGCTAGAGACGACGTAGAGTAGGCCGATGCGGTCCTCGGTTTCAATTTCGATGAGAGTGGCGGATTCTGAGGTGAGATTATCCACCCGGATCACAGTTTCGATGCGGTCTTCCTCAACGGGTGCGTAGCGTGGGGCGCTGTATTTGCGTTTTGCGAATAGAAGTTGAAAATCCACATCGCCGATGAGGGCTTTTCCCAATACTTTTTCGAACTCTTCGCGTTCTTCCTTGCTGACCGGCGCTCCGGTCCGCGCGTCTGTGATACAGAACGTATCCAGGATGATGCCGTCCCCGCGCGTGAAGATTTGGGCGCTCAGGATGTTGATGCCTGCCGCGGTGAAAGAGCCTGCGATTTTGCTGAACAAGCCCGCCCGGTCCCAAGTACAAATCTTGGCGACAGAATAACCCCTGTCCCTTTCGATGTGCCAGGAGACCACGGGTTCAAGGGCTCGGTCCTCGTCGCCGAGTTGGTAATGCATGAATCGGTGAGCCTGGCTGAGGTCGCCGACGATCTCTTCTGGTGAATTGACCCTGAAATAGCGGGGAGGCAACAGGTCGAAGTGGGCTTCGAGTTCGTCGCGACTAAAACTGCGCGGTTTAAGCCGGAGAACCTCGGCGGTGAGCAGTTCCCGTTGTTTTTCCTCGAGTTTTGCGGTGACGGGACCTGCGGTCAGAAATTCGCGGGTCTTGGCATGCAAGGTCAGGAGGAGCGAATCCTTGAACCCATTCCAGAGCTGGTCGCTTGTGCCCATGGAATCGGCGAGGGTATGGAGGGTTAGGATATCGAGGTTTTCCGAGGTTTGAACGATTTCGGCGAAGTTCTTAATGACCGCCGGGTCTTCCAGATCCCTGCGTTGGGAGATCTGGGCCATGATGAGGTGGTTCTCAATGACGACCTGGAGGGTATGGGCAGACGCTCCATCCAGACCCAGGCGACGAGCCACATTGAGGGCGATGGCGCCTCCGAGTTCGGTGTGGCTGGAATCGGGATAGGCTTTTCCGGAGTCGTGCAGCAGCAAGGCGAGGTATAGAAGGTTAGGCTGTTCGAGATTCCTGAAAATGTCCGCGTATTGTGCCAACGGATACTCTTTGGCCTCCCAAACTGTTTCGAGTTTTTCGATACATACCAGTGTGTGTTCGTCAGCGGTGTACTGGTGATAGAACTCGTGTTGGACGAGGCACGTGAGCTTGCCGAACTCGGGGATGTATTTGCCGAGGAATCCGACTTCATGCATGGCGCGC
>CANLCA010000447.1 GCA_947487925.1 Verrucomicrobiales bacterium
CCAGCGAACAAAGGGGATGAAGTGCCACGCCAATTTTTGAAGGTCGTGGCGGGTGAGAAACGGAAGCCCTTCCAGACGGGAAGCGGGCGTCTGGAATTGGCCCGGGCAATCAGTAGCCCAGAGAATCCACTGACAGCGCGGGTGATGGTGAATCGCATCTGGCTCCGCCACTTCGGCGCTGGGTTGGTCAGAACGCCCAGTGACTTTGGAACTCGCAGCGATCCTCCGAGCCATCCAGAGTTATTGGACTGGCTGGCGCTGCATTTCATGACGAATGACTGGTCGATCAAGAATATTCACCGGCTTATCATGCTGTCTCAGGTTTATCAGCAAAGCAGCGGTCCGATCTCTGAACCTCGCGAGAGCCAACGCGAGAAGCCGCGCTCCGTCGGTGACACACCCTATAGCTTCCTCGTGTCGGCTGCCACGATCGATCCGCAAAACCGTCTCCTCTGGAAGATGAATCGGCAGCGTTTGGATTTCGAAACCCTCCGCGATTCATTGCTGGCTGTTTCCGGCGAATTAAGCACATCCATGGGCGGTCAACCCATCGAGTTGTTCAAGCAACCCTTCAGCGTGCGCCGAACAGTCTATGGCTTTATCGACCGCCAATTTCTGCCCGGAGTTTTTCGCGTCTTCGACTTCGCCAACCCGGACATGCACAGCCCTCAGCGTTCTGACACGACCGTTCCCCAGCAAGCATTGTTCTTCATGAATAGCCCGTTTGTTGTGGAAAGGGCTCGCGCCCTTGTGGAGCGAGTGAATCGGATTTCTCCAGAGGATCCCGCGCAACGAATTCAGCAACTTTATCGAGCGCTCTACCAGCGGCTCCCAACGCACGAGCAGTTGGAGTTTGGATTGAGCTTTCTTAAAGCAACGGCAGCGGAGCTACCTTACGAACCTCCGCCGCCACCTGTTTCAGCATGGCAATACGGTTATGGCGAATTCGATGAAGTCACCCTGGGGCTTAAGAACTTCAATCGCTTGCCTCGATTCATCGGCGACGCCTGGCAAGGCGGAGAGAAATGGCCCGATGAAAAACTCGGTTGGGTTCGGCTCACAGCCGATGGCGGCCACGCAGGCAATGATCTCGAACACGCTGTGATCCGCCGTTGGACCGCTCCGGGTAATGCCAAAGTGTCAATCGGCGGCACGATCCAACACGACCATCAGGAGGGCGATGGAATCAACGCGCGGATCGTTTCGAGCCGACGAGGTTCGCTCGGGAGTTGGACTGTTCACAAGAACAAGGCCGAAGCGAAGATCGCATCCGTAGAAGTGATGAAAGGTGACACGATAGATTTCGTCGTCGATTACCGCGCCAATCTGAACAACGACGATTTCACATGGGCACCGCTCATCAAAGTCGTCGCCGAGATGGCGAGTGCCACGTCTGGCGACCTCGCGGTGGAGTGGAATGCGATGAAAGAATTCTCTGGTCCGCCCGTGGCACCGCCCAAGCCGCTGACCGCTTGGGAGAAATATGCGCAGGTTCTGCTCCAGTCGAATGAATTCATGTTCGTGGACTGAAATTGCCGGGCGGCGAAACGCGGAGGCTTCGACTCTTGCCCTCGACCGAGATTACCGCGCGCCGCGACTCCTCGGCAATGGGGCTTGGCGGCTACCTCAACTGCAAACCGTGCGGAAGGCTTTCCCCAAAAACCAAGTTCTGTTCTTCCTGCTCCAGCTCTCCCCCATCTCGCACCAGCTTGATGTAATGGGGAGGTGCCACGCTCGTTGTCATTCCGGCAAGCACCCGATCCCGGACCGCTTCTGAAAGATCGCGGTAGCGGTCTCCGGTTCGTCGCGTCATTTGCATGATCGCGAACCAGAGATCCTTGTTCGCCTCCTTGGAATCAGCCAAGGGTCCGACCCATTTCTCCACAACTTCGACTGGAATAATGATATTGAGTGGTCCATACATCGGAACCCGTGAAGCGAGTCGGCCGAGAGCCCAAACGCCTGCGCCGCCCCATAGGCTGGGGCCTTTCCTTGCGAGCTGTTCGACCAACATTTCTCCCAACTCAATTTTTATTTCGGGGCTTAACAGCTCTAAAGACCCTAGCAGCCGCCAAACTTCCTGAGATTCATGTGGGCCGAACCTAAATTCGGCGCTGCTTGAAGTCTTCGCCCGGTTGCTTGATTTCTCGGCGCGGAAACGCGCTCTCAACGCCGCGACCAATGGATCGGCCAAGATTCGTTGCTGACCTGGGACAAGTCCACCGGCGACGCGGCGCCAGAGAATCCACCACTCAGCCCGGCACAGTTCATTGCCACTGTGCTGAACCTTCAAAATCTTCCAGGTCTGAGCCACTCTCCAATCATCGACGGCGACCCCGTAACCGGGGCGAAGCGAAAACCCCAAAAGATTCAGCCATCGCGCTTCGTGCAAGACGCTCCTTTTTCGACCTGACTCAACTTTCAACAATTCTTCCCAGCACCGTCGCAAGAGCGACGGCGGCCATTCGAGGCGGGTCATTCCAGCGAGGTCTTCCATGCGCTTGACCAACTGCTCCGGCGGCATTAGCTCCCTGGCGGGTTCAAAGGTATTCTGGATCAGATCTAGACAACGCCGGGTGATTTGCTCATCCACAAAACCACCGCGTTCACCAAGACCTTCATGAGCCTCTCGATCCGTTTGCGTCGCGGCCCTCACATCGAATTGCAGCTTCCAACTTCGCCGGCCCTCCACCTCGGCGCACCAGACTTCAAGTGTTCCGATCTCAGTCAGACGGGCGTGCAATTGAACGAGCACGGTTTCAGCGGCAGCCGATTTGCTCCCAGCTCTCAGGACGGTTCGGATCGGGGCCAACGCGGTGAGCTGAGTGGTATCCAATTCGATCAACTCACCGGGCTTATCGACTGTGCGCGCGCTTGAGACGAACAGCGGGAATTCGACCGGCTCACGGATCAGCAAATCAAATTGCCTTTCCAGACGGATCTCCTGGCCTTCCTCCATCCCTGCGGGCACGAGGCAAAGCGCTCGACTCCTTTTCTCGTGCGTCACGCCAACGTAATACGACCGTGGCAAACCTCCGGAGATACGGACCCCGAGCCCCCGTCGAACCAAGCCATAATACGCAGCGCCAATGGCCACTGCGAGATCCAGGCGTTGATTTTCGAGGATCAAAGGTTTCCAGCTCGGTGCGCCGTTTCCTGTGTTAAACCACGAACACAAGACTTCAAGCAATCGAGCTCGCATCTGGGCGGACTCAAACAATCCGCCGTTAAACAGAACGACATCTGGCCGGGCGGCGTCATGGTCTTTTTGTTCGCCCTGCAAGGCGTCCCGATGCGCTGTCAAGAAGGCGGCGAGATACCGAGTGATCGCGTGGTCTGGTGCGTAGGGAAGACCGAATTCTTGGAAACCCGAACCGCGCTTGGCGGGCTTATCATCTAACGTGACGTAGGGGAGGAAACCATTCACGAGCAAGTCCACCACTGCTTCATGGGTCAGCTCCACATTGAGCGAGGCTCCGATCAGTCTCGATCCGCTGCCCGGCACGTTCACCGTGAGTCGGTCCGGCGGCGCGGTTCCCAAGAGGCTCTCCTTCACCTGCTGGCATCGACGCACCAACACGCTCCATTGGCGAGGTTCAAGTTTCCCGCCTTGCGTTAGCTGCTGCTCTATAAAATGAGCCAACGCCAAATCGAGATTGTCTCCTCCTAAAATCAAGTGATCTCCCACTGCGAACCGGTGAAAGCGGACATC
>CANLCA010000448.1 GCA_947487925.1 Verrucomicrobiales bacterium
AAGAAGATGGACGAGGCGCTCGGCCCAGGGTGGATGCCGTGTTGGAAAAATTGTCTGGCATCGTCGAGCGCGTGACTTTTTTTAATGAAGAGAACGGCTACGCGGTCTTGCGGGTGCAAGTGAAGGGGTATCGCGATTTGGTCACGGTGGTCGGCGCTGTGCCTTCGGCCAACCCGGGCGAATGGCTGACGGGCGAGGGCGTGTGGGTCCAGGACCGTGAGTTTGGAAAACAGTTTCGAGCTGAAAAGCTGACTAGCACACCCCCGACCACGATCGAGGGAATAGAAAAGTTCCTCGGCAGCGGCATGGTGAAGGGGATTGGTCCTGTCTACGCCCAAAAGATGGTGTCCCATTTCGGAGATCGCATTTTCGAGGTGATCGAGAACAGTTCGGCAAAGCTTGAGGACATCGATGGCATCGGTCCGGTCCGCCGCAAGAAGATCAAGGAGGCGTGGGAAGAGCAGAAAGTCATTCGGGAGATCATGGTGTTTCTGCATTCACACGGCGTGAGCACAAGCCGCGCGGTGCGCATTTTCAAAACCTATGGCGAGGGGGCCATAGAAACGGTTCGAGCGAATCCCTACGGGTTGGCCCGGGACATTTCGGGGATCGGATTCATGTCAGCGGATGCCATTGCGCAGAAGGTGGGGATTCCATTTGACTCCTTGATGCGCGCCGTTGCGGGGTTGGAACATGTGTTGCAGGAAGCGATGGGGGAAGGACACTGCGCTTTGCCGCCGGGCTTGCTGAAGGAATCCGCTTTGAACTTGTTGGGAGTGCCGTCGCCCATCGTCGATCGCGCTCTCGAGCAGTCGCTGGTGCGCGGCGAAGTGAAACGGGAGGTTCTCGATGGGGAGGAGCTCATTTTCTTGCCTCGCATTCAGTGGGCGGAGGAAGGGATCGCCGCCCGCGTCAGAAGCTTGGTGGAAGGTCACGCGTCCTATCCCCCCATCGATTTCGAGAAAGCGGTGGCATGGCATGAAGCCAGGTCCGGAAAGCAGCTCGCTGCCAGCCAAAAAGTGGCTTTGAAACAGGCCCTGATCAACCGCATGCTGATTATCACGGGAGGGCCGGGCGTCGGGAAGACCACGCTGGTCAACGCGGTGTTGTCGATTCTTCGAGCCAAGAAAGTGCGATGCCTGTTGTGCGCGCCCACAGGACGGGCGGCGAAACGACTGTCTGAAACGACCGGCATGGAAGCGCGGACCATCCATCGCCTTTTGGAGGTGCAGCCAGGCCGCTCCGCCTTTGCCAGGAACGAGCACAACCCTCTCGAATGCGATCTGCTGGTGGTAGACGAGACCTCCATGGTGGATGTTATGCTCATGCACAGCCTTCTCCGGGCGCTGCCCGCTGGCGCCAATCTGGCGCTCGTGGGGGACATGGATCAACTGCCTTCTGTCGGGCCCGGGAGCGTGCTCCGGGATTTGATCGAAAGCGGTGTGGTGCCCGTTGCGAGATTGACCGAAGTGTTTCGTCAGGCCGCCGGCAGCCGCATCATCACTGTGGCGCATCAAGTGAACCGCGGTGTTCCGCCTGAACCCGAGAACCAGAACCAGAACCAGAACCAGACATCGGACTTCTACTTCATCGATCGTGAATCCCCGGAGCTCATCGGTGACACTCTGGTGGAAGTGGTTAAGAAACGGATCCCGGGCCGGTTTCAGTTTGATCCCATTCGGGATGTGCAGATTTTATGCCCGATGAACCGAGGTTCGCTAGGAATTCGTGAGTTGAATCTTCGACTGCAAACTGAGTTGAACCCCTTCGACCACGGCAAGCGGCAGGTGGAAAAGTTTGGCTGGCTGTTTCGCGAAGGCGACAAAGTGATTCAGACACAAAACAATTATGATAAGGATGTGTTCAACGGGGACATCGGCCAGATCGTTGCCATCGAACCTGATGACCGGAACCTCCGCGTCCGATTCGACAGCCGGGAGATCGACTACGAGTATGGCGAGCTGGATGAGCTGCAGTTGGCCTACGCGATCACGATCCACAAATCTCAGGGGTCTGAATTCAAGGCGGTGGTCATCCCCATCGCGATGCAGCAATACCTGTTGTTGCAGCGAAATCTGATCTACACGGGCATCACCCGGGGCAGAAACCTGGTCGTCCTCATCGGCCAACGCAAAGCCCTGGGAATGGCGGTACGGAACGATCGCACCGAGAAACGCTTTAGCGGGTTGCAGAGCCGGTTGAAATTCGTGGCCAGGTAGCGGGGGATATTTTAGAGTTGCGGCTGGTTCTTTGCTATGCGAAAGCGATTTGATCACTTTGCGATGGCGTGCCTGCTGTTCACTGCCTGCGCCCTCGCCCAGTGCCTTGCCCAGTTCCCAGGCCAGCAGACCTACTGCAACCCGCTCGACATCGATTACAAATACAACTTTGAGCAGCAGGCGAGGGGCATTTCATTTCGCTCCGGGGCGGACCCGGTCATCGTCAACCACAAGGGCGAGTACTTTCTCTTTGTGACAATCTCCGGCGGCTGGTGGCACTCGAAGGATCTGGTCAACTGGCGCTTCATCAAGCCCGATGTCTCGCCTCACGCATGGCCGAAGGAGGACATGTGCGCTCCCGCGGCGCTCTCGGTTGGCGGGAGGCTCTACCTGTTTCAGTCCACCTTCGGCCAGCGCCCCATCTGGGTCACGGATTCTCCCGAGAGCGGTCGGCTCGAACAGTTCAATCCGCTGCTCCCGCAAGTTCCCGGCGCGCAGGGGCCGTGGGATCCGGCTATTTTCCACGATGAAGACTCCGGACGTTGGTTCATGTACTTTGGCTCGTCGAATCTCTACCCTCTCTACGGCATCGAGCTCGACCCCACGAACAAGCTCACCTACATCGGAAACTCCGCTGAGCTGTTCAAACTTCAGCCGGATCGGCACGGATGGGAACGTTTTGGTCCGAATCACACGAGCAACATCACCCCTTTCATGGAGGGCGCGTGGATGACGAAGCACGGTGGCAAATACTATCTGCAATACGGCGCGCCCGGGACCGAGTACAACGTCTACGCGAACGGCACCTACGTGGGGGACGGACCGCTCGGGCCATTCACCTATGCGCCGAATAATCCGATCTCCTACAAACCCGGCGGCTTCGTCACGGGAGTCGGCCACGGTAATACTTTTCTGGATAACCACGGCAACTATTGGAACACGGGCACGCCCTGGCTGGCGGTGAATTTCGACTTCGAACGACGCATTGCCATGTTCCCTGCGGCGATTGACAAGGACGGGCTGATGTTTGCGAACACGCGATTCGGCGACTACCCGCACTGGCTCCCGACGAAGAAGTGGCAAGGCAAGGATGAGTTGTTTACCGGCTGGATGCTGCTCTCTTACCGCAAGCCCGTCACCTCTTCCTCGTTCCGCGACGTGTTTGCCGCCGCCAATGTGACCGATGAGAACCCGCGCAGCTACTGGGTGGCGGACTCCAACAAGGCTGGCGAGTGGCTGACCGTCGATCTGGGCCGGTCCCATGAAGTGCGCGCCGTGCAGGTGAATTTCACCGACTACAAGTCCGGGATCTACTCCAATGGAGCGGATGTCTACACGCAGTTCAAATTGCGCGCGTCGGTGGACGGCACGAATTGGAATGTCATCGCGGACCTCACGAACCAGAAACGTGATCGGCCCAATGCCTATCTTGAACTGAAGCAGCCGACGGCGGCGCGATACATTCAGTATGAGCACGTCTATGTCGCTTCG
>CANLCA010000449.1 GCA_947487925.1 Verrucomicrobiales bacterium
AGGATTGTCGGTTGAGAAATAAGTTTGTGACGAAATGCGAGAGGAGTGGGACGAAGTGCTGCGCCGAAGGGATGGACGAAACCAATTCAGCGGCTATAGTTCTTTCATAGTATCAGGCTTTCCAACAATCCTCTCGCAGGTCGTCCCGCACCACGCGCCATTGCGGGCGACGGGAGGTTTCCATGCGTGACCGTGCATGACACCCACCATGCTGGGTTTCAGGGCGGACATCTGCTTTGATCAGCACTGCCGAGTTGAGCCATGGTGGTGTCATTGACGTCATCACTTTGACGAGGATTGTCGGTTGAGAAATAAGTTTGTGACGAAATGCGAGAGGAGTGGGACGAAGTGCTGCGCCGAAGGGATGGACGAAACCAATTCAGCGGCTATAGTTGAAGCAGGACAAATGAAACGCATCTTCATCGCCATAGCGGGGCTCACGCTTATCATGGTGGCTGACAGTTGGCTTTACTTCGCTCCTTCGAGTCGCGAACCGGGTCACGTGGATGGATTAAAGCTCCTTGCGGCTACGAAGGTTTACAAAGAGGATCTAAAGAGGCGCGGGCTGGAAGCAACAGCTTCCGTTTCGCTCAAGGAGTTGATTTCCCGTGGGTTGCTGACAGACAGGGATGTGAGCGGATTCTCGGGCATGGATGTTTCGGTAAATTTATCAGCACATGAGAACCGCCCACAGGAGGTTGTGGTGCGATCGCGCCTTCCGGACGGTCAAGTGATTGTTGCGTTGGCAGATGGAAGCGTTCACGAGGCACTGAGATAAGGCCGTCGAACCCGACACACAACCGAATCAAGAGGAGCGCTTTCAGGCCTGAAACACGCCGAACTAGGGCTCGCTTTCAATGCCTATTTGCTTCAGACTGAGCTTGAGAAAATCCGGTCCAGGTCCGTGTTGCGTAGAGTCATTTAACACCTTCGACTCGACAGGAGATTGTCGTTGGCAATTTCGGGAAAAGACGAACGGGAATACTTTTCTTGATAAGAACCCATCCCTGGGTTCATTCTAGAAGACTGCCATAAGCCCAATGCCTAACCATAACTTCCCCCTCTGTCTCCGTACGTTCCTCGTCACCGCTGCCAGCTGGCTGCTCGTCGGATGCAGTGATCCGGCAGACAAGGTCGCTAAGGCCACCACTTCCGACGCGAAGAAACCAGTGACTTCCCCGTCCCAGGCCGGCAAGGAATACGTGCTCCGAGCGGAGTCAAAAATCGGGTTCATCGGCTCCAAAGTCACGGGCAGTCACGAGGGTGGCTTCAAGAAGTTCGCTGGCAAATTCGCCATCGCCGATGGTAAGATGGTCGGCACACCAGGATTCCAGATAGCGATGGCTTCCACTTGGGCCGATAACCCGAAGCTGGAAGGTCACCTGAAAGCTCCTGATTTCTTCGACGTAGCCAAATTTCCCGTCTCGAGCTTTACCATCACGGCAGTCGAACCGGCCGGGACCGATCACAAGGTGACCGGTAACTTCGCCCTGCATGGAGTGACCAAGAGCATCTCTTTTCCTGCGACGATCAAGGTTTCAGACGACGTGGTGACAGTAGCGGCTGAATTCTCCATCAACCGGAAGGATTTTAACATCAACTATCCAGGGATGCCCAACGACCTCATCCGCGAAAACGTCGTGATCAAACTCGACCTGAAGGCGACTCCGGGCGTGGCGCGGCCCGAAGAAACGCTTTAACTCTGACAGAAACACTTTGAAATTCTGACCACGAATGGCACGGGTAAGTTTTGGGAGATCGCCTCGGAATATCTTCTAAATAGAGGTGTTATTCGCCCCCTTTGTGGTGAGAATCTGAGGGATAATCACACCTGACCCAGCGACGTAGAATCTAATTCGTCCCTGGCCCGTTTGTGGGCCGTAGACAGGCCTTTGGGTCCGGTCAGCTCACTCTGGAAAGGACGTGTTCTCGGAGAGCCAGATCATGTCGCGGTTGTTCGGTGAATCGATGCCGAGCGGGAGCGTGTTGGCGTACCGAATCGGGGCGCGGGTGCGGCGATCGACCCATTTTTTCACCTCGGCATGCCCGTCGGCGAACGAGAAACCGCACGCCCCGTTATGCGTGCTCGCGGGATAGTCGAAGATGTAAGCTTTCGCCGGATTTGTTGGATCCGCCATCCAGACACCGAACGCACCGTTGTTGATGCTATCCGGATGTTCATCGACGAACACGTGCACCCTGGAAGGCGAACCCGCGTTGAAATCCCCACTGCGATTGAAAACTTTGAACTTGGGACTTGGCACCCGGTAGTTGAGCCAAGCGCCACCGTTGGGATCGGCGATGGCGACACTCATGGCGACACTGCGCACGCGAGCGTGTGAGCGGCCGCCGATTTTGACAGTTGAACGGTCCGCAGGACACTTGTAGATGCCGGCAGCATGCCCGGAATAACGGGACAACTTGGCATGCTGAGGATCGATGAGGTATGCCACGTTTGTGTTGTCGGTGCCGGATGTGAAATCGAGCCAGCCTTTGATCCAGTTCCCGACGGCGTCACCGGGCTCGAGGTTCGGCACGAAACGCTCATTGTGGTCGTCGGCGTAGAGCACGTGCGCGAGTTGCAGTTGCTTCAAGTTTCCCAGACATTGAATACCTTGGGCTTTGCTCTTTGCCCTCCCGAGCGTGGGCAACAGCAAGCCCGCGAGAATCGCGATGATGGCGATGACCACAAGCAGTTCGATCAACGTGAAGGCGTGGCACCGGTCCGGTCGGAAAGGCGTTTTCATAACTCGCAATTCTTTGGTTCAGAGGATCGCTCCAAGATAGATCTTGGAGATGCCCTGGAGCAAGAAGGAACCCTGGAAAACCGCGCATCATGTCTGCCAGGCATCCGACAGGTTTCGCCCGCAGTAACCCCCTTTGGAATGGGAAAAAGAAAAGCAAGTCCAAACCACAGTCCAAACTATAGTCGAGTTCTTCGGCGAAACCGCACCCCCTTAACGCCAACCCACGACGTAAGGCTAATGGACTCAGGAGGGCGTCAGGACGGAGTCGGGGTAGGAAGCAAAAGGCAGCGGCAAAGATCGAAAAACGGAACCCCACCCCCGAATAAGGACGCTTCGTAGGAAAACGAACTGACCCCGGAACTGATGACAAACGCCGCCTTCGAAATCGCCAAAAAATCCAGAAACATGGCTTCAAAGCCTCTCTCTCCTCCCCATTCAATGGAACATACTGGCAGATCCCCGAATCGTTGGAGACCAAACTCGTGGCGGATTTCGGGTGAATCGGAGAAGACTACGATTCTATCAAAACTCGCGTGCGCCAGAACTTTCTCCGTCTCCCGGACAACATCCTCCAGTTTCCACTCGGGAATGCCGAAAGCCTCCCGGACTTGGGTGCGCAGATGCACTGCCAGCCACTTTCCGTCGAGACACTCGGCCTTGGTCTTCAATTCCTCCAAGTAATGCTCCCGGGGTTTGAAGTGACGCTTGTAAAGTTCCACTTTTTGGGCCGGGCTCACTGGGAAATTCAGACTCGTAAGCACTAGCAAGGCATCCACATCCGCAAGGTGCTCTTCGGTGATTGGACCATGGTACTGAAACTTCGCGAAAGCGTAAGCTACTTCGTCGACAACGTTCAAGTCGCGATGGAAATAAGGATTCTGCTCTTCGTAAAGGAGGCGCACCGAAACGTCCTGGAGTTGAAACGATGGGAAAAACGGGATCGGTTCGAAGAGCGTCTCG
>CANLCA010000450.1 GCA_947487925.1 Verrucomicrobiales bacterium
ATGAAGCGGGCCCATTTTGGGAAAATCGCGCCTTGGATGGAAAGCCGCCGGATCCAAAATCGACTGAGTGGGGAAATTTTGGAGGAGACAAGTCCTGGCCTTCACCTCAGGCCGGGTGGATGGAGGTCACAGGCCGAGGATGGCCTCCTCCTGTCGCATTCGATTCGATGCCTGTTACGGTGACGCCCGTCCCGGGCGGAGTAGACATCAGCAACAGCGTCGACCCGCACTATGGAATTCGCGCGACGCGACGAGTCCGGCTCGATTCAGGATCCCCCACCCTGCGGATCGAAACGCAATACACTCGAATTTCAGGCAAGGAAGACCCCGTCTCGGTATGGGTCATCACCCAACTCAAGGATCCGGTTCGGACCTATGCGGCCGTGCCAGAAACTTCGATTTTTCCAAACCTTTACAACAACCAAGGGGAGTCTGTTCCTCCTTCCTTGAAGATTCAGAACCGAATGATCTCGTTGGGACGGGACGGATCGAGGAGTTACAAGATTGGTTCAGACGCGGGGGTCCTGTTGTGGATCGACGAGAAGACCGTCTTGAAGATCGAGTCCGCTCGTGAACATGGAAAACTTTACCCTGATAATGGGAGCAGCGCGGAAATCTACACGAATGCAGATCCCAATCGTTACGTGGAATTGGAAATGCTCGGTCCCCTTGAGAAACTCAAGATTGGAAGCAGCATTCGGCGCTCTTCCACCTACACGCTCATGAAGCGCAAGCACGCTGACCCCGATGTCGAGGCCAGGGAGATTCTCCGTCTGCCTTGAAGTGGCGTCGGGTCCAGCCTTCCCCCAGCATCAGAGGCCACGGCGCATCCCTCAGGGTCGGCAGAGCGACAACACCTGCAGGGTCTCCTGCACGTTGCGTTCGATGCGAAGTTCATCCAGTTCGATTGGAATGCGTCTGCGGGCACCCGTGAGCCAGGGCTCGACGGCCCGGAGGACCGCCGGAATGTCCGAGGGATTGTCCACAACGGACCCTGTCACGCCGTGTTTGATCCACTCCGCCGCGCCATTTTGCACGCTGGTCACGACCGGTATCCCGGCGGCTAGAGCCTCACACACGACATTCGCCGAGGGTTCGTACAGAGGGAGGCACAGGAGGAGGTCACCGGCGGCGTAAGCGGTCTCCACTTCGGCCAGAGGTCCAATGAACAAGACATTGGAAGGTGGGTTCGATGGAATCTTCCCTTTGCCTGCCACCAGCAGCCTGACTCCGCGATCGCCGAGACGCCGTGCCACTTCCATCGCATGTCGAAGTCCTTTGCGTTTCCAACCGGATCCAACGAAAACCATGACAAATTCCGATTCGGAAAAACCGAATCGAGCTCTCGCTGCAAGGCGGTCCAGATTCTGAAAACGTTCTACGTTCACGCCATTTCGAACCAGATGTATCCGGTCTTCAGGAAAGTTGAAGCACCGGCGAATTTCGCGCCTCACCATTTGCGAATTCACGATAACATGGCGTGTGTTCGAGGGGTTGAAAGTTTCCCGCTCCAGATCCAATATTCCCTGGTGGAAGGAGCCACGTCCGATGAGCCACCGTGCCCACCACGGAGCGAACTCGCGGCGGCGCTCCAGCCACACTTGATGCACCCCGTCCCCGGCGCGATACACGTCTTGCTTCAGGGTTCGTTCGAGGCTGAAAACGGAGTCGAACTGGAGGGTGCTCAATTGCGCCTGCACAGCCTCAGCAAACCGTCTAGCGCGACGTGCGCGACCGCCTCGTACGAGCACCGGATGGAGAGTGACGTTCCCGGGCGGGGCAGCCCAGGATTCGGCGAAGAGATGTGTTTCGTGACCCGACTCGGCCAACGCGGCGAGCAGGCGTTGAGTGTATAGCTCCGCGCCTCCGTTTGCGTCAAATTTTCGACGAATCAACGCCAGTTTCATGGGCCACCCATCATTCGCCGCAATCCTCTCAGAGCGCCCCGAGTTTGATAAGCCCAAAAAGCAGGCCAGAGAAACCCGCACCCACTACTTTTGTGGCGTCCCAGGCGTTTTGGATCCTGACAACAGGTGACCTGAGGGTACATTTTCAGCTTCCCAGCCCGCTGGACGTCTGCGCTCATAGATCCCGCAATGCGGTTGTTATTCGTCAAACTCAAACACATCGGGGATGCCTTGCTTCTGACGCCGACCCTGCAGGCAGTCCGGGAATCGCACCCGGACGCCGTGATTTGGGTGGTTGTTCGGAGAGGAACCGAAGGCGTTCTCTCGGGTTGTCCCGCCATAGATCGAGTTATCACAGCGGCGGCCCCCGAGCTTGGGAGACGTTCCCTCACGGGGTTTTGGTCAGAAGTCAGGTCTGGATTGGAGCTGCGACGACAACGGTTTGATTATGCCTTTGAACTCACCGACGGAGATCGCGGCCGCTGGTTCGCCGGCCTGAGCGCGGCTTCAAAACGGTGTGCCAACACCTCTCTTTACCCACTCAACCTTTGGTGGCGACTCTGGTTCAACAGGGCATCGCGTCATAACTGGGCCCAGGGGCATCGCGTTGAAAAGGACTTTTTTACTGTAAGCGACTTCCTGCCAATCGGCGTCACGCCGCCTCCGTTGGTCTTCGATCACTCCAGAACCAGAAAATGGGACCAACTCGAAGGGAACGCACCTTTTGCGCTTCTGCACCCCGGGACCCGTTGGAAACGGAAAAGGTGGCTGCACCCCCGTTGGGTTGAGGTGGGCCGGTTCCTCTTGGATCGAGTGCCTCGAATAGTCATCAGCTCGGGGCCCGACGCTGAAGAGGTAGAAAGTGCGGCACGGCTCGCGGCAGATTTGGGGCCGAGAGCCATTTCCACCTCCGGCGTGCTCACCTGGTCCCAGATGGCTTGGATGCTCCATCGGGCCAAATTGTTTGTCGGTGTTGACACGGCGGCGATGCACCTTGCCGCTGCTTGCCAGTGCCCCATCGTCGCCTTGTTTGGTCCTTCCATCGTCAGCCAGTGGGCACCGTGGAAAGTGCCTCACAAAATCGTCCTTCCAACCAGCGGTTCTTGGGATGGAACAGGCGGTGGTGATTTTCTGATGGAAACCATCGATTCGCAGTGTGTGATCGAGGCCTGCAAAGAGATGCTGCGTTACGAAAAACCCACCCAAGTGAACTGAGATGGCCACCAAGCCCCCAGGATTACGCTCCACACAACCAGTAGACCGTCTTCAGATCTGGATCTTGTCCCACCAAAGAATGCCGATCAACCAGGGGCTGTGAGAGGTCGACCATTGTCCGGGGGCACAAGTTTTAACAGAAATGGCACCGCCCTTCGGGCCCATTCCGCTGGGCTCGGGTGCGAGCTCGCGGAATCGCCGAAGCAGCTTTGCAACATCTCGGTGTTGATGATGCCAGGATTCAGAGCCACTGCGGCCAGGCCTTCGGGCAGTTCTTGTGCGAGCGATTGTGTGAGCCCTTCTATGGCCCATTTGGTGGCGCAATAAGGCGCGACCTCAGCGCTCGTTGAGCGGCCCCAGCCGGAACTCCAGTTAACAATGACCCCGGTCCCCCGTTCTGCCATGGCAGGCACGAAGTGGCGGATCACATTCGCGACGCCCTTGATGTTGATGTCGATGACTCGGGAAAACTCCGCCTCTGGAACTTTCCACAAAGGTGCGTTTCGATTGATGACCGCCGCGTTGTTGAGCAGAAAATCCGGCGACCCGTGACGCTTCAACACGCCATCAGC
>CANLCA010000451.1 GCA_947487925.1 Verrucomicrobiales bacterium
CGCAACATATTCCCCTTCCACCCCCGTCGGGTGTAGTGGGAGGGCTTTTCCGTTGCAGGTCACCGTGTGTCGTGCATCAATTTTTCCCTGCACCTTGACCTGCAGCCGTTCAAGCGAGGAATCAACATGCCGCACCGCCCCTCCCGCGGCGCCTTGTTCACCTAGGACGTGCCAGGGCTCGAGAGCTTGTCGGATCTCCATGCGCACGCCACGCTGGCACACCACGCCATATTGTGGAAACCGGAATTCCAAGTGAGGCAGAAACCATTCGAACTGCAGCGGATACCCCGAATCCTGGAGATCCTCGAGGACATCCTTGAAATCTTCCTCCACGAAGTGTGGCAGCATGAAGCGGTCGTGAAGCTCGGTGCCCCAACGAACCAGGGGCCGTCGGCACGGATGCTCCCAAAATCGAGCGATCAAAGCCCGCAAAAGGAGTTGTTGCGTGAGGCTCATGCGCGCATGAGGCGGCATTTCAAAGGCCCGCAATTCCACCAAGCCCAGCCGTCCTCCAGGGCCTTCGGGTGAGTAAAGTTTGTCGATTGAAAACTCGGCGCGATGGGTGTTCCCGGTGGCGTCCGTCAGCAGGTTCCTGAAAATTCGGTCCACTAGCCAGGGTGCAACGGGGCCGTGCTCGGGGACCTGCCGAAAAGCGATCTCAAGTTCGTAGAGTGAATCGTTCCGGGCCTCATCGACTCTCGGATGCTGGCTTGTAGGGCCAATGAACAAACCGCTAAAGAGAAATGATAAGGAAGGATGATTTTGCCAGTAACAAAGAAGGCTGCGGAGCAAATCGGGCCGTCGTAGAAGGGGGCTGTCTGCCGGCGTGGATCCGCCTAGAACCACATGGTTTCCTCCCCCGGTGCCGACATGCCGGCCGTCGATCATGAATTTCTCGGTGCCCAGGCGGGTTTTTCTCGCCTCCTCATACAAGGCGTTCGTGTTCTCAACCAACTCGCTCCAACTCGAGGCAGGGTGCAAGTTGACCTCGATGACCCCGGGGTCGGGTGTGACCTTGAGATGCTTCAGTCGGGAATCATCGGGGGGGGCAGATCCCTCCAGGATTACAGGAAGCTTCAACTCCGCGGCCGTGTCCTCGATGGCGCCGAGCAACTCCAGATAATCCTCCGTCGCGGCGACTGGCGGCATAAACACATGGAGTCGGCCTTGGCGCGGTTCGATGCAAAGAGCCGTGCGAACAATCGATGAGGCCGATTGGTTCAAGCGGGGCGCCTCATGGGGTTCCTCCTCAGACCTCAGCACTTGGGGCTGGAATGAGGTGCGGGGCGGCACTTTTGAACCAACAGCGTGAGGCTGTTTCGGTCCCGGGACGCCGGGGCGCGGCAGGGAGGAACGCTTCTCCATGGGGTCGGGCGGATTGATGTAAGGGTAGTCGGACGCGCTCACCCAGGGCAAGGAGTCTAGGGGCAACCTCAAGCCCATCGGAGAATCCCCTGGTGTCAGGAACAAGTGCTCGCGTCTCAGAAACCACGGGCCACTCCTCCACCCGCCGTCGCTGCCAGGTCGCTTTTCCATGGGCAACACGTGGCCCACCACATGCTTGAGACCCTGCTCGAACACCTTCGCCAAACGCGCCTTCTCTTCGGGATCTTCAATTCTGGCGTCCAAAGGATCCACGTTAGAAGGCATCCGCCGTTCACGCCACAGATAATACCAGACGTCCTCATACGCCGGAAGAATGTGCGTCGCGCGAAGGTCCAGTCGATGCGCCAGATGCGCCATGAAACATTGCGAATCCTTCGAAGTGTGGCCGTATTCAACTCTCTCGTCTGCGAACAGAGCTGCATCATTCCAAAGTGGCAGCCCATCCTCACGCCAATAACACGCCAACGCCCACCGCGGAAGCGACTCACCCGGATACCACTTCCCCTGCCCATAATGAAGAAGCCCCCCCGGTGCGAAACGATCCCTGAGCCGCTGCAAAAGCTCCCCGGACAAACGCCTTTTCTCAGGCCCCGTGGCGCTGAAATTCCATTCCTCCGCGTCCCGGTTGTCGATGGACACGAAGGTCGGCTCTCCGCCCATCGTCAGACGCACATCCAACCGGCCAAGGTCTTGATCGATGGAGTGCCCCAGGGCTTCGATCCCGCTCCATTGCTCGTCCGTATAGGGTTTGGTAACTCGCGGCGACTCCGCGATGCGCGTCACGCGCATGGAATGGGAGAACTTGGTCTCGCACTGATCGACTGCTCCGCTGACCGGCGCAGCCCCCAGCGGATCTGGCGTACAGGCCAGCGGTATATGGCCCTCGCCAGCCAGTAGTCCGGATGTGGGATCCAGCCCTATCCACCCCGCCCCCGGTAAATACACCTCGGTCCAGGCGTGCAGATCGGTGAAATCATGGTCCGCCCCGACCGGCCCATCGAGGGCTTCCACGTCCGGCTTGAGTTGGATAAGATACCCTGAAACAAACCGTGAGGCGATCCCAATTCGGCGAAAAACCTGGGCCAGGAGCCAGGCAGAATCTCGGCAAGACCCGGAACCTTTGGTCAACGTTTCCTCGGGGGTTTGGACCCCCGGCTCCAGCCGGATGAGGTAGCGAACCTCCTTCCAAAGCCGGAGGTTGAGAGCCACAAGAAAATCGACCGTGCGCACGGGTTTCCGGTCGATGCTGGCGACGAATTTGTCGAGCCTCGGCCCGGTCTCCCCACACTCCAGAAACGGGGCCAGCTCCTTCGCCACCAATGGCTCATAGACAAACGGACACTCCTGAGCTCCTGGCTCTAGAAAAAAATCGAACGGATTGAAGACGGCCATCTCAGCGACCAGATCGATTTCCACCACGAGCTCCGTCGTTTTCTCAGGGAAAACCACGCGCGCCAGAAAATTGCTGAATGGGTCCTGCTGCCAATTGACGAAATGGGTTGCGGGAAGAATTTTCTGGGAATAGCTGAGGATGGATGTGCGGCAGTGCGGGGCCGGGCGGAGCCGGATCAGATGCGGCGAATGGGAGACGGGCCGATCGTAAACATAGTGCGAGCGATGGTGGAGCGCGACGTGGATGGCCATTTTATCCTTGGGTTTGGTGGGACATGATCTTGCCAGGGGCAGGCAGACGCTTCGCGAAAAACGTCTCGACGATGCCGCCACCAACACGGTTCATCTGTGTCTGGAGCTCGTCCAGATACTCGTGTAAACCCGCCCCGATCAGGTCGTCGACCGTCGCGTAGGCCAAGTCGGAGCAAAGCTGGCCCAGCAACTTCTCGGCGCTGTTCCTGAAGAAGCCGGGAGGGGTTCCGGAAATTGCGTGCAAGGAGTCGCGCGCCCCATTCAGACAAAAACGGATGGCACGGGGAAACTCCGGGCTCAGGACCAGAAAATCCACGATCTGCTTGGGCGAAATACGCCCGTGGCGTTTCCGGTACATCTCGAAGGAGCTGGCCGATCGCAGCATGGCCGCCCATTGGATATCGTCAAAGGCGGTGCCGATATCCGCAACCGACCGCAGCAGGATGTAATACTTCACATCCAGGATGCGCGATGTTTTGTCCGCACGCTCCAGCTTGCGTCCCAGTCTGCAAAAATGCCACGCCTCCCCGTGGGTCATCGTCGCATCGGTGATCCCTGTGAAGAGATGGCTGGACAGTTTCACCGACGAAAAAAAGTTATGCAGCGACTCCAGCTTCCCCCCCGAATCGGCAGCCTCTTTGACCATCAAATAGGACTTGTTCA
>CANLCA010000452.1 GCA_947487925.1 Verrucomicrobiales bacterium
CGCCGGAGCGTTTGTCGAGGGCGAAGCCGGTGGAGCATTTGTGGGCGCGGGCAGGTTCAGGGCGGTCCGTAATTGCGCAGCCAGCAACGGGTTCACGCCTTTCTCGGGATCCAGCATGCGATTCAGAACATCCCTCTTCAGAACCGACATCGGAGGCAGTCCGATGCGGTTTGTGGAATTGGCAATCTTCCCCTGAAACCGCACCCAAGCCCGCTGCGCCAACCGGTCCAGACCCAGGGACTGCTCCTCCTCGCCGATGCCCAAAAAGTAGAAAGAACTCCCGATGAGTCCCTGAAGTACGGCCTTGGTCCGGTCGACGGATGTTTCACTCGTCACTTCCGTAACACGTTCCACCGCATAGCTGTCGATATCCATCGACTCGGGGATGGCGGTGGGATAATTAGCCCGCAAATAGGCCAGCCACTTCAGGGCTTCTGTTTGTCGGTTGTGTGTGTAGAGGAAATAAACGGCGTCCTTCAGGAAATTCTTATGTCCCGTGCCGATGTGATCCTTCTGCTCTGGCTCTTCTTTTTGCATCAACTCATAGGATTCGTTGACCTTGGGAATCAAGTCCAAGTTGGGACCGAACTCAAACGTGCGGCTGAAGGGATCCTCTATCAGGCGGCCTCGCTGAAAGGAGAGTTGCATGGACTGATAAATCGCGCGCCTCAGCGTCATCAATTCCTCGCGTTTCGATGTTTCAAGCCCGAGCGCCGACCAATAGATCGCGTGAGCCTCGGGCAGTCGCCACTCTAAGGGACCAAACCGCGCGTCGAATTCCTTCATCTTTGCCGGGTCGAGCTTAAAGCGCTCGCGCAGCACTTTGGAACGAGCCTTGGCTTCCTCGGTCTGCGGATTGATGAGCTCGTCAAACTTCGGGCGTCCGGATCCCAGCACCTGGAACATTTCATCAGCCCACACTTGTTTGAAGTACATGTGAGCGTCGTCGAGGTTGTGCCCCATCTTGTGTTGAAAAAACCAGGCGAGCTCCCGATAAAGCAAGGTCTCTTTGGGGTTGTAGCGAAGACCTTCATCGCGCAACAACTCGATGCCCCGACGCACCCATTGCCATCGATCCCGTGGGTCCTGGAACTTGATCGAAATATTGTAGGCCATGTTCCAGGCCTGGTGGTACCAAACCGTGGGAATGCGCGGCTGCAATTTGGTGATCCAGCCCGCCAGCGTGACCATTTCGAAATACTTGCCATCTTCTTGAAGATCGGAGGCGCGGATCCACAAGACATTCGCTATCAACCCCCTGAAGCCACCCAGAGCCACTGTCGTGAAAGCCAGGATGGGAGGCGCGTTTTCAAGGACCTCCATGCGCACCAGGCCCAGGTTCTTGCGCTCTTGATTGAGGCTTTTTTGAACGAACGAGACCGCGAGCAAGGAGACAATCACCAGGATCGTCAATGCGGGCTTATAGAATCGTTCCGCGATGGACTTCATCTTTATTGCTGATGCTGGGCCGTGGCTAATTCACGCCGGGTGAAAATAGAGATACCCGCCAGGGCAAAAAGTCCGCCGAGCAGCAGCACAATCTGCCCGAAAGCCCCCGCGAGTTGCCACCAAGTGATGCTGCGCCCGGTGCTCAAGCTATCAATGGGTGACACGCCGCGGACGAGGTTGATCATCTGTAGCATGAGCTTGAAGGCAGGAACGGCCACCGCATCCAGGGCGCTCGGAACGCTGGGACCACCCTCTTCTGAAACACCCATGATCGTGCCCTCCTGCACCACGGCGCTGATCGTGCCCCCGGAGAAGATGATAACCAACATTCCCAGGGACAAAAAGGCGGCAACGGGAAACGACAAAAAGCTCGCCGCCGCCAATCCCAAGGCCGCCAGGAGACCCATCCAACACAGAATCACCGCCAGTCCGCGCGCAAAATTGACCGGAAAACCGCTCTCCCGATAGAGCACCTCAAGCCCTTCTTCAATTGGGAAAAGAACCGCGGTCTCAGAATGATTCTGGTAGTCAACCGTCAGCAACCCGTCGTTGTCGAACATATCCGCTGGGATCGGAAATTCGTGGAACGTCTCCGCGGCGAGACTCACCTGTTTGACAACCCGTTTGGCGGTGTCTGGCGGCCCCACCTGCCAGATGCCTTCAAACGTCTTGGGGGTGAGTGTGCTGGAAGCCTCGGGGGGGACGAAAAACTTGACCCTGAGATACATGGGCTGGTTGCGCACGAAGTCTTTGAGAAACCCTAGCTTGATCTGCCATCGTCGCACATAGCCCGAGGGAACAACCTGCTGACGGGCAATGACTTGTTCGCGCAGTTGCTTCCTAACAAATCCCCGGTCCATCGATGCCACTTGCGCGTCCTTCAACCGCTCCGCCATCAGCTTCTCGACATCGGATTCAATATCCGGCGGCTCTTCTCGAATGCCCGCTCGGGCGACAAACACCTCGTTCCTCAGGATCATCTGCTCAGCGGGGGGAAGACCGCTCGCCTTGTAATGCAGAAGTCCAAAAACGCAAGCCCCAGATACCGCAAGCAACAGCGCGTTCAGGGCCATGATGCCGAGCCATTTTCCGAACCATATCTTCCAGCGAGGCACGGGTTTCACCGCCAGCATTTGTATCTGACACTCCTCGATCTCCCGCGCCAGCGTGCCGCAGGCCATCCAAAGGGTCGCCATCCCAAGCAACCCCGTGATCACGCTCAAAGTGTAGGTCAGGATGATTTGTGTAAAACCGCGGGCGGTCCCGTCATCCCGGATGACCCACGGCAACACCAAAACGATGGCCACAAGCAGAACCGACAACACAGCCACCAGTCGAAAACGCCACGCGGCCTTCAAGGTCACTCGGGCGATGGCAAACAGCGATTGCATCAGCGCTTCAAGGATGAGTCGAAACCATTAGAGCAGCTTCGACAGCTTCTCATTGGCCTTGTCTAATTCGGCCCTGTTGTCCGCGACCGAAACTTCCGGTGCCGGGGCGGTCGTTGGTTGGATCAGTTGGTTGAGACGAGAATCATCGACAGGCGCGGACTGGGCCGCGAGGGCGCCGGGTTCCTCGACGGCGGAAGTGCTCGCGTGCGAAAGCCTTTCTAGGATGCGCTCCGACTGAGATCGCTCCGAGCCTTCGGCATCACCCTGCAAATAGGCGGCAACGCGGTTCCCGGAGGTTGCCCCGGAGGTTGTCGTCTCATTCGTCTTGGCGCGTTGCACAACCCCCAAAAAGTAGCTTTCCAAATTCTGTGTCGGAGTGTCCAACCGGACCTGATCCTCACGCACATCCTGCCTGATGACGGCCAGCACCTTGTCAAGCGTGCTCCGCGAGAGCAACGGCATCGTGATCCGCATCGCATCCGGCGCCGCCAGCAATTCCGCCAGCGTCCCCATGGCCTGCACTTTGCCGCCATAATAGATCACCACGCGGTCGCAAACATCCTCCACGTCCGACAACAGGTGACTGCTCAAAACCACCGTCTTGCCGCGGCGCGCGAGCGCCAGGATCAAATCCTTGACCTCCCGGCAGCCGATCGGATCGAGCCCCGCCGTCGGTTCGTCCAACAGCACGAGATCAGGGTCGTTGATCAGTGCCTGCGCCAGGCCGATGCGGCGCTGCATCCCCTTGGAAAACTCTCCAACCAAACGGCGTGGCGCTTGGGACAAGCCCACCATCTCAATCAATTGCTCAGCCCTTTTGCGACGCTCCTCAGTGGATATATCAAAGAG
>CANLCA010000453.1 GCA_947487925.1 Verrucomicrobiales bacterium
CGGATATCATGGGTGCGGCCCCGCTCGGCTTGCCGGTCGCCGAAGGGCGTTACATCACCGCAGACACGGACGAATTGGTGTGGATTGGAAACACGCAGTCTTTTGTCCCCAAGGATGGGGTCTATCAGGTGCAGATCACCGAGGAACTTCGGGAGGTGCTTTACCTGGATGAAGCGAAATTGTGGGTGGTGGACCATCCCGCGGAGGAGTGGGTGTTGCCAACGAGCAAACTGATGCCCGGACCCCCGTTTCCAAAGCCTTCGATCGTGTCGGCCAAAAACCCGCGACCCCTTCGAAGGGCCACGACACTGGAAGGCGCGGACGTGACCGAAGCCCTGCAGCATGTGGACAAGAAGCTCGTCTCTCCGCCGAAGCTTCGAGCGCCGCAGCTCAGGGGGCTAGCGGAAACGCATGGCGTCGTGCTGGATTTTGGAACACTTGAAACAGGGAAATCATCGGTGCTGGCAATGAACGGATGGCTTCGTTTCGGAGGGGGCATGGCGAACATTGGAGCCTCTCACCATCCCGATCTCCCCTTTCCTTTCCCGCGCCTTGAAGTCGAGAACGGGCTGGGGCAGTGGAGTTTTTTGGATGTGACGGTCGGAGCGCCCGCTGGCAAGACCAAGGAGTTCTTCGTCGATTTGAGCGGGAAACTGCCCGCCGATTCCAGGCGGCTCAGGCTCACGGCCGCGTTTGAAATCCACTGGGACCGCATCGCGTTGCTCGAGCGCTCCCCAAAAGAGTCCACAGTGATCACGAAGTTAGCGCCGGCGAGCACCGACCTGCACTGGAGAGGCTTCAGCCCATTTCAGGACCTCCCCTCGAACCAACCGCTTTCGCCCGATTACGATCGCGTGAACCCGTCCCCTCCCTGGCGTATCACTCCCGAGGGGTTTTGCACTCGCTACGGCCCGGTGGACGAGCTGATCGCGCGCAAAGACAATGCTCTAGCGCTGCTCAATGGAGGTGACGAACTTTCGCTCAGCTTCAACGCCGAGTCGCTTCCCGCCCTCCGGCCCGGTGACACGCGGGATTTCTACCTCTTTATAGTGGGTTGGGACAAGGATGCCGATTTTCACGTGGCACGTGGCTGGATGGTGGAGCCTCTTCCGCAGCACGGCCAGGACGACCAGCTTTATGGGCAGAGGGACGAACCGGGCGCGGTGGCGCCTGATTGGGTGCAAAAGTTCAACACCCGTTACGTGGGGCCTTTGGCCCTGAAAAGGCAGCGGGATGCAAAACTTAAACCTGAGGCGGCGGGGCAAAGGTAGATGGGGTGTTCATTTTGGAACGGTCGCGCTCAAGGCTGAACGTGACGCGAATGACTTTGGTTCAAAAGCTCTAATCCATGGTTCATACCCCGTGTTTCTCCAAAGCTCTCCTCCTCCTCCTAGGTCTCTATCTGCTTCCTGTGCGCCCGTGTGCTTCGGATCTCGTGTTCCAAAGATCAGACGGCACGTTCAGACTGTGGCATCTCGATGCCAATCAGGCTAAGGGCCCCCTCCTGATCACGCCGAATCATGCCAATCACGATCCGCGCTGGCGCATCGCTGGGACGGGCATCTTCAACGGCGCGGGCAATGCAGATCTGCTATTCCAATACCACGATGGACTGCTCGCGCTTTGGTACATGGACGAACTCACTCAAACAAGCAGCACCCTGTTTTATCCGGACAAACCAGAGTCTTTAAAGTGGCGCCTGGTGGGTTCCGGGGACTTGGACGGGGACGGAGCGCAGGATCTGGTATTTCAAAGCGAAGATGGCAAGATCCATGGTCCGCTTTTGGTCTGGCTCATGCGGGGGCC
The DNA here is from genome assembly GCA_947487925.1 of Verrucomicrobiales bacterium. GTDB lineage: Bacteria > Verrucomicrobiota > Verrucomicrobiia > Limisphaerales > F1-80-MAGS106 > F1-80-MAGS106. The sequence goes on from CANLCA010000453.1 coordinate 1,807, forward strand.
ACACGACGCGCGCCCTGCTCCCGTGGCTCCACCCGATCCCGAACCGGGGTTTCAGCTGTGCGCGATTGCAGACCTCGATGGGGATCGGAAGGCGGACTTGATCTTTCAGGAGCCCGGATCGGAAAAACTTCAAGTCTGGTTGATGAACGGCGTGACGCGCCGGGTTTCGGAGGGCGTTGAGCCAGCGGGACCGGACCCAGGCTTCAGGTTGAAGGGGGCGACGGATGTGGATGGAGATGGTCGAACAGATTTGATCTTCCAAAAACAGAAGACAATCCAAGTGTGGAAGATGAACCACCTGCAACGGCTGGGTGAGGCCATTGACATCGTGCCACCTGGGTTGGATCGAGAAGAGATGATGGTGGCTGCGGGGAGTTTCTTGCGGAGCGGAACCTCGCCTCAACCGCCCCCGCCGTCGGAGGACGAGGCTCTGAAAAATCGCTCGCAGCGATTGAGCCGATGGGTGGCGGCTCGGCGCGAGTTCAAGAGCGATCGTGGCGACGCGCCGTTGAGTTTTCAGGATTTGTCCACGAACGAAGAGGGCACCGCTACCGTCGTGAAAGTGCTCGAACCCAACGCGCAGTGGGTTCTGCCAACCCAGTCGACAAACGGCGAGCCCCTGATGACGTTTCGTCCCGGCACTTTCAAATTCCGGTTCCGCCCTGACTGGACGCGGCGGCACAACATCGGAGGGCGCGGCTCCGGACCGGGCCCTGGCAGGCTGGCAACTCTCCTGAGTGTCGGCGACCGCGTCGGAAGCCCGGACGCAGGCTGGTTCGACCTGGTAGTTGGGGAGTTGGCCGATACGGTCACCTTTCAAACGCGCAACCAGGCTGGAAGGCAAGTGACGCTTTTGTACGAAGCCTCTTCCGCTGCTCTGCGCCATCTCCAATTCGAATCCAATGTCTGGACAGAATTTACCTTGGTGTTGGAAACCAACAAGGTCGAGATCTGGCAGGAAGACTTTTTGCTGGCATCGACGAACACCTCTCAGGCACTGCCTCTGCCCCCTGAATCGGTGTTCCGCAGGGGCTTGTCCATAGGCAACATCGTCTCAGGAGGGAGACCGGCTCGGGGAGCGTTTGATGAGCTGGAGTGCTTCAGCTACCCCTTCGGCGTGTTTGAACACAGCGAGTTTCATGTGATCGCAACGGTCTCGCGCAAGCCTCCAGGAATCCAACTCGAATGGAGGCGCAATCCATTCCGCCGGCTGAGCATCCGACGCCGATTGCTCACGGAACCGACCCCGACCCTCATGGCGACCAACGTCACCGGATCCACGTGGTTGGACACGGGGGTGATAGCGGGCGAACGCTACGAGTATGTCATTTTTGATCCGAACACAACGGACCGTGCTTCGGGAAGCATCACCGCGAGCTTGGATGGTGCACCCATCGAATACCGGGGCAGGGCTCTGCTGCTGGTCGACGAGACCGTCGAGGGGAATCTCAGCGAGGACTTGAGGGGTTTTGAAAAGGACCTCATTGGCGACGGATGGTCGGTTGGCCGGAGATCCGTGCCTCGACACAACGACAATCGGTGGTCCCGGAACCCGTCTGCTATCGAAAAGGTCCGGGGGCTCATCCAGGAGGAATACCAAGCCGCCAAAGGGGAACTTCGCACCGTGATTCTGGTGGGACATGTCGCGGTCCCCTATTCTGGTTTTGCCGCGGAAGACGGTCATACCGCGAAGGGAGACAACCATTTCGGCGCCTGGCCGACGGACCTCCACTTTGCCGACATCGACGGTCAGTGGACCGACATCGATCGTTACCCTCTGCCGTTCGAGACGGCTTTTCCAGAAACGATGAACACCCCCGGTGACGGCAAGTTCGACCAGAGCCGGGTGCCTAGAAACAGCGCTGGGATTTCATCAATCGA
>CANLCA010000454.1 GCA_947487925.1 Verrucomicrobiales bacterium
CGAAGGGGACACGCCCGCGGCGCCGGGTATCTGTTTCACCAGTTTTTCAACCTCAAAAGCCTTCTGCTGAACGGCGTCCAGGTTGTCACCGTAAATCTTCACCCCAACCTGCGCTCGGATGCCAGTGTAGAGCATCAGGATGCGATTCTCAATGGGCTGGAGGAAAGCGGGCACGTAGCCGGGCACGAGTTTCATCTTCTCTGTCAGTTCAGACTTGAGCTTCTCAACGGTCATGCCCTTGCGCCAATCAGGGTTTCGGACCACGCGTGGAATCTTGATAAAGCCCAGGACCGTGCGGTTCGTGGGAATCCACTCCGGCTTGAGCGTGATGGTGGTTTCCAGCATTTCGGTGGGCGCCGGGTCGGTGGGTGTCTCGAATCGCCCTAGCTTCCCGGCGACCGTGTCGATTTCCGGCGTGGCACTCAACACTGTGTCCTGCCAGGACATGACGCGCTGGATTTCCTTCAGGCTGGTTTTCGGCAGCAACACGGGCATGTAAAGCAAGCTGCCTTCGTTCAGCGGCGGCATAAACTCCTTGCCGAATCCCTGCGCGAGCGACGCTGTGCGTTCCCAACCCCGGTCAACAAGGTAGTTGACCCAGGTTCGGGGCAGGCCAAAGGCAGTCACAAGCGCCGCAGCCAGCAGCGCCGTGGCCCCAAACATGACCGACTTGCGATGGTTCAAGGCCCAATTCAGCGCCGGGTCATAGATCATCAGCAGAAACCGCATCACGATATTGTGGTGCTCCCCATGAAAGGGGCCGCGCACCAGCAGGCTGCAAAGAACAGGCACGATTGTCACCGCAAGCAATGTCGAGCCAGCCATGGCGAATGTTTTTGTCCAGGCCAGCGGGTGAAAGAGTTTGCCTTCCTGCCCGGTCAGCGCAAACACCGGCACAAACGCCAGCATGATGATCGCCATCGCAAAAAAAATGGGCCGCCCCACCTGTTGACAGGCGGCCAGCGTCTCCCGCCATGTCTCAGCCGAAGTCAGCGCCGAGCCTTTCGCTTCCTCCGCGCGTTCACAATGGCGCAGCACATTTTCTGTGACCACGATCGCCGCGTCCACGAGCACGCCGATGGCGATGGCGATGCCGGTCAGCGACATGATGTTGCTGGTGATATGGAATTCCTTCATGAGCAGGAAGGAGATGAGAATGGAAATAGGCAGCGGCAACGTGACAATCAGGATGCTCCTGAAGTGCCAGAGAAAAATAATATGCGCCAGGGTCACCAGCACAATTTCCTCGATGAGCGCGTGCTTGAGCGTGTCAATGGTGCGGTCGATCAGAGTGCTGCGGTCGTAGAATGGCTTGATGGAAATGCCTGGAGGCAGGCTCGTTGAAATTTGTTCTATTTTGGCCTTCACGCGCTCGATGACCGCCTTGGCATTCTCCCCTGTCCGCATGACAACAGTGCCTCCCACCGCCTCGTGTCCGCCGATATCCAGCGCCCCTCGTCGGAAGTCTCCCCCGATCTGCACGACGGCGATGTCTTTCAAGTAAACAGGAGTGCCCTCCATCGCTTTGATTGGCACGAGTTCAAGGTCCTCGGTGGTTTCAACCAAGCCGATGCCGCGCAGAACGAACTCCGCGCCGTTTTCCTCGATGACTTTTCCTCCCACATTCAAATTGGCGCTCTGCACCGCCGTGATCACCTCCATCAAGGTGACGTTGGCTGCCCGCATCTTTGTCGAGGAGAGCTCGATTTGATACTGCTTCACGAAGCCGCCGATGCTCGCGACTTCCGCCACGCCTTGGACGCTTGCGAGCTGGTAGCGGATTTGCCAGTCCTGCACCGCCCGCAGCTTGCCCAGATCATAGCCGCCGTCGACCGCCTTCGAGGGATCCACAGCCAGGTAGTACTGATAGACCCAGCCCAGGCCCGTGGCGTCCGGACCCAGCTGCGGCTTGACCCCTTCCGGCATCGCGCCCTGGAGATAATTGAGTCGTTCCAGCACGCGGGTCCGCGCAAAGTAGGTGTCGATATTCTCCTCGAAAATAATCGTGAGCAGCGAGAAGCCGAACATCGAGACGGCCCGCACGTCTTTCACGCCAGCGAGTCCCTGCAACCCGGTCGAAAGCGGATAGGTCACCTGATCCTCAACCTCCCGGGGGCTGCGACCCATCCAGTCGGCGTAGACGAGCACCTGGTTTTCAGTGAGGTCCGGGATCGCATCCACCGGGGTCTTGATGACTGCCCGCACCCCCAGCGCGACGAGCAAGAGCACACCGCAAAAAACGAGGAAACGGTTTTTCAAACTCCATTCGATGACGCGTTGAATCATAGCCGCCTTAGGTGAAATCCTCCGCTGATCGCATTATTCAATTGACCTCCGTTCCACAGTCGCTCATGCGCAGGCCCATGTAGGGATTGTTGATGACGGACTTGAGCTGGATCCAACGCGCCGTCGTGGGGGCTCCGGGGAAGACACTCGCCGCCATAGGACAATTGAATACTTTCCATGAGGAAAAGTCCTTGCTGCTGCGCCTCAACGCCTGCGCCATGGGAACGGTCGCGTTGCTGAAGGTATAAAACGCCTTCCGGGCGGCTTTCAAATCCGGCGAAACATTGAGGTGCCCGGCAGTCTCGAAGGCTTTCAGATAGGCACGCCACGCGCTGCCCTCTGGAAACGCCGCGAGTAAAGCCGGCGTGGCCAGATGTGTTTTGGCCGCCTGTGCGTTAAAGCCCTCCAGGTTGTCCGCCGCCAGGGACTCAGAGAGGGCCTCGACCAAAGTGTAAAATGTCCTGACCGCTTTGGTTTCGATCTCCGTGAGTGCCAGCACCTCGGCGGCCGTCGTGGGGATTGCGGCTGGCTCCGCAAAAGACCGATTCATTTCGGCTTGCCCATCGATCAGGAGATTTCCATTCGTCACCACCTTTTCACCTTCTTGCACGCCTTTGAGCACCTCAATGTGATGGTCGCCACGGCGCCCGAGTTTCACGAGTTGTCGAGCGTAGGCCCCCCCGCCCTTGTCCACATACACCACAGCATCCGGCCCGGTCTGCACCACTGCGGAGCGGGGTACCGTCAGCACTTCCGGCGCGTCGAGATGCACAAGGCCGTCGGCGTAAAGCCGGTGGAGCATGCGATGCTCGGAACCTGGAGATGGGTTCGTCAGTTCCACTCTGACCTTGGTTGAACGCGTGGCTTCTTCGAAGTTCGGGTCGATGAACGTGATGTTCCCCGTGAAGGTCTCGCCTGGATGCGAAGGCATCGTGACGTCCACTTTCAGGCCCGGCTTGATCCAAGGAAGATCTTGCTCGTAGGCGCGGAACTGAAACCACATCGTCGAAAAGTCGGCGATTTCAAAAAGTTTCTCGCCCTCCTGCACATATTGCCCCTCATACACGCTTTTCTCGACGACCGTTCCGCTGATGGGCGCGAGGAGTTGCGAAGTCAATTTGTCGCCGGACTTGCCGGGCAAGGCGTCGATTTGCGCCGCGGTCAAACCCATTTGCAACAGCCGGAGCGCCGTGGCGTCGCGCAACTCGCCGGTGAGCGTCCGATACTCGCGCTCGGATTGCAGCAGCGTCGGGCTGTAAAAGTCCACGAGCGGCTGGCCTTCTTTGACCTCCGCGCCCATGAAGTTGACGTAGAGCTTCTGCACGCGGCCCGGAATGTAAGCCGAGAGCACACGATGCCGCGTGTCGTCGTCGTCAATCACGCCCGCA
>CANLCA010000455.1 GCA_947487925.1 Verrucomicrobiales bacterium
GGATCGGGTCAATTCTCCATAACGATTCCGCAGCGCTCGATTGAACCAGCGTGTCTGCGTCGGCAGCGGCGACCCTCAGCGCGGGCAGCGCAGGCAGCGCGTCCTGACCCATTTTTCCAAGAAGTGTCACCGCTGCCGAGCGCACGTAGCGGTCCGAGTCCTCCGTGGCTTTTATCAGGGATGGCAGCACCGTTCGCGCCACCGACAACAGCCGCTCCAGGCCCGCCAATGCGTGCCAGCGAATGTTCGTGTCCGAATGCCTGAGTGCGTCCTGGTAAGCCTTGATCGCGGTTCGCGCGTCCCCGTTGATCGCGGAGATGGCCTCCGCAGCCTTCATTCGAACATAGTGGTTCGGCGAGACCGCTAGGCCCTCCAATACATCTACGGCGTTCGGCGCGGCGGGCCCAATGGTGACCAAAACAGAAAGCGCCTCGCGCTGCAATGAGGGATCGACCGATTGCGCCAACGCTAATAACACAGGAGTTGCGGAAGGCGCGTCTCCGTGGATTCTCCACAATGCTTCCGCGGCGCGCAATCGAATGCGTGGAGCAGAATCACGCAGGGCAGATCTCACCGCAGGCACGGCAACTTGTGCCGTTTGGCCCAATTGCGAGAGGATCCTCAGGGCGGCTTCACAGCGCCCTTCATCCCCACCCACGACGGCTTGAGAAAGTTCTGGAACCGCGGGCGAGCCGATGGTGCCCAGCGCATATTCCGCAAGACGAGCGACCGAAGTGTCACCGTCACCGAGAGCCCGTATCAACTCAGGAGCCGCTTGCGCCGCGTCAGGGCCCATCCGACGCAGGGCCAGCGCCGCAACCGCCCGGATCTGAGAGGAGAAAAGCCACCCGCTGCACATGCGGTGGACCCATTCCGGACCACGGGCGCGCCCCCACCCCACCACCGTATCGAACACCGAATCGTTGCGCCTCAGCCGCACGGTCAGCGCGGGGACCGCCGGCTTTCCAATCGAACAAACGGCCCCGATGGCCCGGTCTCGGACCCGCGTGTCTGAGGCGTGCAGATCCTGGATCCAAAGCCGAAGGGGGCGGCCCTCAAACTCAGGTTCCCACGATCGCGCTACCCCAAAGCCCAGGGTGGCCGCGACGGCGCACGCCGCGATCAGAAGAGCAAATCGATGGGTCCATTGTTTCATTTGATCCCGGCAAGACGGTCGCGCCAGATCCGGTGGAGTTCCACCGTCGCTCGGACATCGCGAAGGCAGTATTCCGCAACCTCCCGATGCATCCCTGCCGCAATCATGTCTCTGACATTGTGCCCGGTGATCCCCTGGCCTTTCGGAGAGGGGATGCCGAAGGTCTTGCAATAGAAGTCGAGGTTGTACCGCCGGGCGGCTCCATCCCTGCCGCTCACTCCATAAAAAGTGAGCTGCTCCGCAAGGTCACAATGGGGCTCCGTCTGAAAGCGGTAACCAAGCCAATCTTTGCGGCTGATGGGAACGTTTAGTACCGCCGATCTCAAATACAGAAACGGGACATCAAATCCCCGTCCGTTGAACGTGGTGATGGTCTCATAGTGTTTGGCTATGTCCCAAAAGGCGTTCAACAATTCCGTTTCGTCCACACACGCGACATATTCTACCGAGGCGTTTTCCACTTCGCCGGACTCGTAGTCCTCCGCGACGAACAACACCTGCCCGCGCCCGGTGTCGGCGTTCAGCATCGCGAGGCAAACAACCTGCCCCGTCAGCGGCCACAAGCTGAACTGTTCCTCAATCTGGGCCCGGCGTGCTTCCTGCGCAGCGGCCTCTGGAAATTTTGAGGCATCCCGGAACAAGTATTCAAGTTGAACCTCATCAAACGAGTCCAGCGGCAGTGCCGTCGTCTCGATGTCGAAAACCAAATTGGCCATGCACAGACTTTGAGAATTCAACCCAAGAATTGCAACCCGGATGGTGCTCCCCCCCTGCGACCGCTTTGAGGGAGCTTACAATCAACCCCCAGGTCGGACTTAAATCTTTCGATCTGAAACAAGTCGGTTTAGCTTGGTGTTCATGAATGAGGTTGCGGTTGAAATCATCATCATTTTCTTGTTGCTCATCGCCAACGGCATTTTTGCGATGGCCGAGATCGCGGTGGTGTCTGCAAAGAAATCGCGCCTTCGATTCCTGGCCGATCAAGGGAACACCAAGGCCAGGATGGCCTTGGAACTCGCCGAGTCTCCAAACCGCTTTCTTTCCACGGTCCAAATAGGCATCTCCCTGGTCGCCGTCTTCACCGGCGCCTTCGGAGGCGCCACCCTGGCGGCCAAGCTAGCCCATCCCATCGGAACGGTCTCGTTCCTCACCCCTTACGCCGACGAGATTGCCTTGGGCATTGTGGTCGCTTTCATCACCTATTTCTCGCTGATCTTGGGTGAACTCGTGCCCAAGAGATTCGGCTTGAGCAACCCTGAAGGCATTGCCTTGGCGGTTGCCCGCCCCATGAACTGGCTCTCGAAAGTCGCCGGGCCCTTGGTGACTTTCCTCAGCGGTTCCACGGAAGCGTTGCTGCGCGTGCTCCGCTTCAAGCCAGGGAAGGAGGTCACGGTGTCCGAGGATGAGGTGCGCATCATGATGCAGGAAGGGGTGCGCGCCGGCGCATTCAACAAGGTCGAGAGCCAGATTGTGCACAGCGCGCTCGAGCTCGATCAACTGCCCGTGCGCGAAATCATGACGCCCCGTCCAAAAGTCATTTGGCTCAACAAGGACGATCCCCACGATCAAATCTGGCACAAAATCGTCATCAGCAACCACTCGCACTTCCCGGTCCATGAGGGAAGCAGGGATCACACCGTCGGGGTCGTGTCGGTGAAGGCGATCTACGCGAATTTGGCCTCGGGTGCGTGCGTGCGCCTTAAGGACCTCATGATCCCCCCACTCATCGTGCCTGAAACCCAGACGGTGCTCCAACTGGTTGAGACGTTCAAGCAGTCCGGCAAGCATATCGCCCTCGTTACTGACGAGTTCGGCAGCATCGTTGGCCTTGTGACCTTGAGCGATGTCATGGAAGCGGTCGTGGGAGAGTTTCCCTCGCAGGGCGACCGCGCCAAGCCCGCGGTCAAAAAACGCGATGATGGCTCCTGGTTCATCGACGCGATGATCGGGCTCGATGAGGTCGAGAGAGCGTTGCCGGGTTTCAAATTCGACGGCGATGTTCACACCGAGTATCAGACCCTCGCCGGGTTCGTCGTGAAAAAACTGGGCCGCGTTCCCAAGGAGGGGGAATCGTTCGAGGAGCAGGGCTATGTATTCGAAGTGCTGGACATGGACCGCCACCGCGTCGACAAGGTGCTGGTCCTTCCAGCAAAGTCGTGTGCTGCGTTCACCCCGTGAACCTTCAAATACCCGTTGAGCGGGGTGAGGATTTGCAACGGCCTGGATGAGAGAGAGTTGACGAGGAACGAGGCAGTTCCTTTATGGATCTGGTGACCGACTTGAAAAGACCTTATCGCCAGGACCGTGCAAAGATTCTCCCTGGGCAGATGCCGTTTTAACCTTAAAACGGCAGTTGAACATCGTGAAGATTTGCAACGGCTTGGATGAGAAAGGCATGACGAAGAACGAGGCAAATCCTTTATGGATCTGGTGAGTGATTCGGAATGACTTTATCGCCAAGACCTTGCGAAGATTCGCCATGGGCAACTGCCGTTTTAAGGTTTA
>CANLCA010000456.1 GCA_947487925.1 Verrucomicrobiales bacterium
AGCCCGAGACCCAGGGGTCTAGGATGATTCTCTGGATTTCCTGGAGCCCCTCCGGGGATAGGAAGGGTGTGGGCGAGTAGGCACCCATGCCGCCTGTGTTAGGCCCTTCATCCCCATCAAACGCCTGCTTGTGATCCTGGGACGTGGGAAACAGTTTCGCGGTCCTGCCATCGCAGAGGGCGTGCAAAGAAACCTCAACGCCCTCCAGGAACTCCTGGATCACAAGGCGCCGACCCGCTTCGCCAAAGGTTTTCCGCACCATAATCTCCCCGATCGCACCCACCGCATCGCTCTCATTGGAGCAGAGCACCACCCCTTTTCCGAGAGCCAGCCCATCGGCCTTCACAGCACATCGCCCACCCAATGAGCGCGCGAACGCTATCGCGGTATCGGGGTCCTCGAAAGAACCGGAGCGCGCGGTCGGGATCCCGTGCCGGCTCATGAACTCTTGTGAGAACACTTTCGACGACTCGAATCGGGCCGCGTTGCGGTTGGGTCCCCAGATCCTGAGTCCACGGCCTTGAAATAAGTCAACGACCCCAAGAGCCAATGGGTTGTCCGGGCCCACCACCGTGAGATCGATGCTTTCCCGCAACGCGAATTCCAGGAGGCCGTGAACGTCGTCCGCGCTTATCTTAACCAACACGACGGGGTTGCCGGAGGCGGTCACAGTCTCACCTGCGATCCCCGCGTTGCCTGGAGCGCAAAATATCTTGGAGACGCGACGCGATTGCGCGAGTTTCCAGACCAGCGCGTGCTCTCTTCCACCCGAACCGATGACGAGTAACTTCATGCTAGAGACTATCCAACCAGGAACTTGGGAAAGTGGGAAGAGCGAGGATACAGTAATCAGTAATCAGTAATCAGTGGGCAGTGGGCAGTGGGCAGTGGGCAGTGGGCAGTTATCAGTAATCAAGCAGGGTCCCTGATCCCTGGACCTCCCCGCCCATGCCTCATCAGAATGCCAATCAGACAAGTAGCTCTTTGACGACTCGAGCCTCCTGGTCGACACCGGTGAGCTTGTTGTCGAGACCCTGGAATTTGAAAGTGAACTTGTCGTGATTGACTCCAAGCAGGTGCAGGAGGGTGGCGTGGAAATCCCGCACATGAACCGGGTTTTCGATGATGTTATAACTGAATTCATCCGTCTGCCCATAGATGGCGCCCCCCTTGATACCCCCTCCCGCCATCCACATCGTGAAGCATCGAGGATGATGGTCGCGCCCGTAGTTTTCCTTGGTCAACCCGCCCTGGGTGTAGATGGTGCGACCAAACTCTCCACCCCAAATAATGAGTGTGTCCTCAAACATCCCACGAGCCTTCAGGTCTTGGATCAACCCGTGGGTGGGCTGATCGATATCCTTACATTGGGAAGGCATTCTGCCCGAGACATTCGCGTGATGATCCCAGTTGTTGTGGTAAATTTGCACAAAGCGAACTCCACGCTCCGCAAGCCGACGCGCGAGCAGCGCGGTGTAAGCAAAAGTACCCGGCTTGCGAGCCTCCTCCCCATACAGTTTATAGGTAGACTCTGGCTCATTCTTCAGGTCGGTGAGCTCCGGGACGCTCGATTGCATCTTGAAGGCCATCTCGAACTGTTGGATGCGGGTGTGGGTTTCCGGATCACCGACCGCCTTGTAATTCATCTCGTTCAACCGTTTCAGGCCGTCCAATTGCATGCGGCGAATGCCCGGGCTGATCCCCTCTGGATTGTTGATGAAAAGAATCGGATCGCCCTGGGATCGGAAGGAAACGCCGGCGTGCTCCCCTGAGATATAACCGCTGGACCAAAGCCTCCCGCTGATGGCCTGGAGCTGCTCCTTGTTGGTGGGTTCAGCGACCAGCACCACAAAGGTGGGCAAGTTTTGGTTCAGTGACCCGAGCCCGTAACTCACCCAAGAGCCGATGCACGGGCGGCCTTGTATTTGGTTGCCTGTTTGAATATGGCAGATGGCAGGCTCGTGGTTGATCGCCTCCGTGTGCATGGATCGGACGAAAGCCATGTCATCCACGCATTTTGCGGTCCAAGGAAGCACCTCGCTGACCCACATCCCGCTTTTGCCATGACGCGCGAACTGATACTTCGAAGGGGCTATGGGAAACCGTTTCTGGCCGCTGGTCATGGTCGTGAGGCGTTGACCCATCCGGATGGATTCGGGAAGCTCTTTATCATACCACTCCCTCATCACCGGTTTGTAGTCATAAAGATCCATTTGGGACGGTCCCCCCACCATATGGAGATAGATCACCCGCTTGGCTTTGGGCGCAAAATGGGGCAGAGCCGATCGCTGGGGCTCGCCTTCCGCCCAGAGTTTCAGGCTGTCTCCCAGAAGAGAAGACAGCGCGGCGTAGCCCAATGCATTCTTCCCGCGCGCAAAAAATTGCCGGCGAGTCTCAAACTTCGCGTAATCGTTGTCAGCGTTCATGCGTCAATCCTTCGTTGTCGATCAGCCTATTTGGTCAGCGCCTCATCCAGGTTCAAGATCTGATTCGCCACCAGGGTCAAGGCGGCCAGCTGTGTCGTTCGAATGCTCGTGCTGGAGGTCGCTTCGCCGATCTTGACGAGCTTCCCGGCTTCCTCGGGGTGGGCGTCATAATATGTGGTGAGCCGCGAGAGCGTGTCCCTGAGAACGGCGGATTCACCGGAACGCAGATCGCGCGCCAGAACGCTCTTGGCCATGAAAGCCACCGCCTTCTTGCTGTCCCCTTGGCTCTGCACCAGCGCCGTCTCAGCAAGCTTTCGGGCAGCCTCGACAAACTGCGGATCATTCAAAGTCGCCAGAGCCTGCAGCGGTGTGTTGGTGCGCTCCCTTCGCACGGTGCAGGTCTCTCGGCTGGGCGCGTTGAAAATATCCATCAGCGCGGGAGGGGCCGCCCGTTTCCAAAAGGTGTAAAGGCTCCGCCGATACAGAGATTCCCCTGAGTCACGCTGGTAACGCTTCGTATTGCTTTCAGGCATTGCCACGGCCTCCCAAACCCCTTCGGGTTGGTAGGGCTTCACACTGGGCCCACCGATTTTGGGCACCAGAAGGCCGCTGATGGCGAGGGCGTAGTCCCGGATCATTTCGGCGTCCATCCTGAAACGAGGGCCCCGACTCAGAAATCTGTTGCCGGGATCCTTCTCCAGCTTTTCAGCCGTCGTGACCGCACTCTGCCGGTAGGCTGCGGAAGTCACCATGAGAGTGAACAGTTTTTTTACATCCCACCCGCTTTCACGAAATTCCACCGCAAGCCAGTCCAGGAGCGCTTGGTTCGATGGATTCTCCCCAGTGGCGCCAAAATCCTCCACCGTCTTGACCAGGCCTGTCCCGAACACTTCCTGCCAAAACCGGTTGACCGTCACTCGCGCTGTCAACGCGTTTTCCGGAGAAGTCAGCCACTTCGCCAACCCCAGCCGGTTGCGCGGGGCTTCGCTTGGAAACTTGTGAAGCGCTCCCACGACGTCCGCTCCGACCTTGTCCCTCGGCTTATCATACTGCCCCCGGAAGAGCACAGCCGCCATGGGTTCGGAATTCTGCTTCTCTATTTGCACATGCGTCACCGGATACTTCATCCGAATCGCGCCCTTCTCCTGGTCCAGAGAAGCGACGAGTTTTTGCGAGTCCTGGAAAGGGCGGTATCGAGTGGAAAGATAGTAATTCAGCGCCTGC
>CANLCA010000457.1 GCA_947487925.1 Verrucomicrobiales bacterium
AGTGACTTGAGAAAGCACGACGACCCACACCAGCCGTCCCAAAGAAAGACCCACAAAGCTGACCATCAACAAGCCGTAGGACGCAAGGAACCAACTCAGCCGGTAGTGCCATCCAGGCCACAACCACAGGATCAAAAAAGTGCCCAACCGCGCAAAAAACCAGATGGAACAAAAGAAGCCCACCATCATGGGCGACAATTCGAGGCGACTCGCCAGCATGGGCATGGTTGCAGCGACGGTGTTGATGGCGACATACGCAAACGGGTTGGCTATCCAGGCCATCCTCAGCAAGGCCTTTGTGCGAGCAATCGGGCGCGCGGTGAGCTCGATCTCGGTCGAGGCAGACACTGGTTTGGAATTCGAACTTTCCGCAAACAACCAGCCGCGCTCCACCAGTTCCAACAGGATCCACTGAGTGGCATGAAGTCCGGCGGGTATCACGAACAGACTCCGGGCTCCGAAGACTTCCAGAATCGCACTTCCAAAAAAATAGGAGCATGCCGATGCCCCCGCCCAGACCAGGTTGTAAATACCGAGGGACCGCTGCAAACGCACAGGAGAATCGTTCTCGCTGACGAGAGCTTCGAGGGTTGGCCAAGTAAAACACATGCCCAAGGTCCAGATCGCCATCGCTCCCAGGTGTGCGGTGGCGGATCCGGCTAGAAAGGCCAAACCCATCGACACAATCATCACGCTAAACCCGATCCTCAAGGCGCGATGATACCCTCGTCGTTGTCCGTAACTGCCCGCGTAACGGGCGGCAAACATATAGAGGAAACCGTTTGCGGCGGACAGCCCAAGGTTTCCGAGGTTCCCAAACCCGAACTCCCGCTCCATGAAGAAGAAGAGGTAAAAATAATAGAAACTCGTGCCGAACGAGTTCAGGAATTCGATGACAAAATAAGCGGACTTAGAAACGCGAGGCATAGGAGCCATAGGGGTCGATCCGGCAGTGGAGAAGGCAACAAAAAGTGTGCCGTGGCGATCAAAAATGGAACATCCCCTCATTTGAGGACGGGCAGGGAACAGCCGCGACCTTCAAATGTGGAGATGGGATCCCACCCGAAAGGAGGGTGGTAAAACGCCGGCCTCAGATCCTTGACGTACGGAGTTCCCTTCTTGGGTGACGTCCGCAAATAGCCATGGATCTGAACGGCCCGCTTTGAGCTTGGAGCCTTGAGCGTCGCCTATGCACGAGCACGGTATCACTTCTTTTCTCCCGCCCATCTCACACTGTTCGAAAGGATTTGTTTGTAGGCGGGGTGATCATGGGACATGCCATCGTGGCCCAAGGTAATACCTACGATGCGGGCCTTGGGATGTTTCACGATGAAAATCACGGGCCAGGTTTTTCCGGTGCTCTTTTCAAAACCGGTTGCGAGGACTTGTACCGGGGAGCCTTGGGGGTCGATTTCCTGACGATACAATTCATCGCGGAGACTGAACTTCATAGGCGCACCGGCCATGATCGGGTGCCCGGGCTCAGTCACGGTGACCTCGAACTCGCCGTATTTATCGTGGCTTCGAGACCCTCCACCAGCAAGAATGCGGTTGTATTCCGGCCACTGTTTCCAGCTGTACCAAAGGCCTGGATGGACGAGCAGCAAACCTTTGCCTGAATCGGCGAAAGCCATGATGCCGTCTCTCAATGCCTTGTCCTCCATGTTCTGGTTGCTGCTCCAAACGAGAACATCGGTGGATGGTAGCGTCGGTTCCACGAGGCTGAGTGTTTCCGTATAGAGAGCCTCCGTTTTGCCGGTCGCATTCAACGTCGCGACGTCGGCCAGATTGAACCAACGACCGAAATCATGGGATGACCCGCCACCGACCAGGAGGCTTTTGATCTTGCCTTGGGATTGGAACTTTAGTGGCGCCACGGATTTGATTGGCGCTGAGACCTCTGATCCGGGTCGGTCTTCGCCGATTTGCAGCGTCAGCGCGACAAAGGTTGGGGCGACAGTGTTGTTGAAGCTTTCAAGGGTGATTTTCTCGACCACCGCGCGTCCTTTGATGGGTTTGCTGAACGTGCGGACCTGTCCGCGCACGAGGAGGTCGGGGACTTCCTTGGAGGCGGGCACCTCAAATTTCCCTATGTAATCGGCAACTTCCACGCCGTTCTTGAGGATCATTTCCTCGGAGGATCCGCCGGCGAAATGCACCGTCACCTTGGCCACGGGCTTGTCCTTCGCTGCCTCGCCGCCATAAGGCCAGGCCCAACCCCCGATACCGCCCAGAAAATGCAGCCGCGTTGCGGCAAAACCGGCTTTCACCTCCACCGACTGAGCGAAGCTCCTTGCGAGCCCTGATCCGCCGCGCAACACGAGCACATTATTGCCTCCGGGACTTTTCGCGGGGCTGAGGATGTCGAATGGGATGTCGCCCACTTTGATTGTCCCAAACTTTTTGAACCGCAGTGTTTCGTCCTTCGCCTCTTCGGAAACGTAGATTCCCTTGGAAGTATTCGCCGTGAAAACAGAGGTCATGTCCAGGATCCGGAAGCGATTTTCATCCGCGCAGATGTACGCGAGCATATCGCGCATCCCTTCCACTCCCAGGGCCTCAAACCCCTCGGGCATGAGGGAACGTCCGCTGCTTCGCCGACTTTTGATGTTATTCTTTCGAATTGTGAAATCGGCTGTCGCGTTGCGCAGGACAATCTCCGCGTTGTTCTCTCTCGCGACCACGCCGTCGTAGGTCAAATCATCGTTAGTCTCGAGAGATGTGCTGACAAAGTTCGGTTCCACGACCTTGTTTGGATCCACCACGTGGACGAGGAGTTCGGCGGCTCCGTGAGCGCCCATTCCGGTGAGGTTCGGGGCCAGGTCGCGGCCTTCGTTCTTGAACACGTGACATCCGGCGCAGTTTGCGGTGAAGAGTTTCTTCCCATTCTCGAGATTGCCTCCGGCCTTTTCCACCAAAGGCTTCCACTGAGCGATGAGCTCTTCCTTCTGTTTTTGCTCCGGCCCGCGCAACGCATCGATCACTTCGTTCGCCTTGGCGGAGACGCGCTTGTCCCCGTGGGTGCGAAGCCTGTGAAGGTTGGATGGCCCGACCAGGAGTGGGTCGACTTTTTTCTCGGCCATCGACTGCAACAGCGCCAACGCCGATTCGGTGCGTTTTATCAATTGGCCAAAAACGACTTCACGCAAATCATTTGCCACCTCTGGGTACGACCGGATCAAAGCCGTGGCGGCGGATTCGGCCCCGGTGGAGCCCAATCCCTCGATCACACGCCTTTGGAGCGTCGCAGAGGAGTTGGCGGTGAGCAGCTTTGCGACGCTGGGGATGATGGCGGCATCGATGCGGTGCACACCGAGGAGATTGATTGCGACCTGGGAACGTTGGTCATCGGGCAAACCGGGATCCTGCAGCTTGGCGTTCAGGCTGGTGATGGCGGGCTTCAGATCCTCGGCGAGGGTTCCCTCGGAATCCCATCGAGCAATCAATGGAAGGGTTGCGCCCGGCAAACCGGGACGGTCGGAGCGCAGCAACGCCTTAAAAGCGGCTTGGAGTTCGGGGGTCCAACCTGGCAGGTTTGCGGCAGGCAGGGAGCCAGCGATGGTTTCCAGGATGGCCTGTTTCAGGCCCTCCGTTTTTGCCGGTTGACGGGCGCTCAACACAACCATTCGAGCTGCCA
>CANLCA010000458.1 GCA_947487925.1 Verrucomicrobiales bacterium
CGATGGTTAGCGTGAACGCTTTCAGCCGGGACGGATTCAACCCTAGCTTCATAAAAAGGTGATACGTCACCAGAAACACCGCTCCGCTATCCACTCCGCCCGAAAAAAGAACACCCACCGGAGCCTGCTCTGGCAACCGCCTCAGCCATTTGGCAATCACGTCGGATAAAGCGGCAATATAGTGCCTGCCGATCACCTCCGGATCTGGCGGCAACACATTCATCGGCGGTTCAAAAAAACGGGTGTATACTGGGTCCGGATCGGGACACCCCACCAATTGAACCTCGGTCACATAATGAGCTGGAACCATGCGCGTGTAACTAGGGTGGAACTGATCCTTGAGCCCCTCCGCCTCCAACCACGAAAGGATCCTGTCAATCCGCTGGGCCACTACCAAAGCCGGGCCCTCTGATCGCTTTGCCAGAAAATAGCGCAACGGCCGGTCCAGCGAACGCGCCATCCGAACCGTTTTTCCCTTCTTGACCACAATTGCAAAAGACCCCTCGATCCCGCGCACCGCCTCCGGCGTGCCCGAAAGAACCCTTTCACGGGCCTCCTCCATACTCATGCCTTCCAAACGTTGCGTCTCGGGCTCAACCAAATCCACCACTCTCTCAACATGCTGGTTCATAATGCTTTTCGGGACATCTCTGAGGAGCTTTTTAAGAACCGTGCCGAAGAATCTTCTAAAACTCAATGTTTTCCAAATTGTGCCCGGAGTTTTAGTGCAGAACGAAATGTCGATGCCCCGTTCGGGTCCTGATGGTTCCGAGCTCTCCCGAAAAGCAACAGCGCTCGCTCGTTTGCCACCTCATTGGAAGAGTCAGCGCTTGAGCGCGGCGCCTTGAGCAATTGCGTAGAGATGGGTCATAGTGGCCACATACACGACCCCATTCGCCGGGGTCGCACTCCCACTGATGGGGCTCCCCATCTCTATCGAAGCCAGAAGCCGCTTCTCCTTGGTAGCCCCAAGAATCAGGAAATCCCCGCGCCGTGAGCCGATGTAAACCTTGCCGTCAGCCACCATCGGGGAAGCCCAGAAATCACCGTTGGCCTCATGGTCCCAGTAAGGTTGGCCAGTGAAAGCATCCACACAATGAACCCTCTTCCCTGAGTCTGCCATGAAGACCAAACCGTCGTGCACGGCCGGTGTGGATAAGGTATGTTTCTCGAGAGGATAGGTCCAGACGGTTGCTGTCGATGTCACATCACCAGCGCCTACCGTGTTCAAGCATTTCAAGAACGCCTCGTTTTTCCCCCACCACAAGTCGCCTCCTCCTCCCACATACAATCGGCCGTTCTTGAAGACCGGCATCCCGTAGATGTTGCTCGGGCCCTCGCGACGGTTGCTCGTAAATCGGTGCACTTCCTGTTTCGGTCCCGAGGGATCGAAATCATATTGCCAAAGCTTTTTCAACGCCCCGTCACTCCCAGCGTTCAAACCTATCGAAGGCACCGGTTCGAAGGCGTAAATAATGCCATTGCCTGCGGCGAAGAAAATCACCTTTCGTCCGGCGAGTGTGCCGATGGACGGCGACGACCATGTGCAGTGGAAGATATTCGGGGCAATCCTTTCCTGATCCCGAGCCACCAGACGGCCTGTGGCTTTGTCCAACACGATCAGGCTCGGGGCGTCTGGAGTCCTTATTTTTCGATGCGTGTTGTCAACCCCTGTCCCGGTGTTGATGTAAAGGTAGGGTCCATCCACCAGAATGGAACTGTGCGCGCCGTCATGGGTCCAAATCCCCGCCTCCGACACCATGTCATAAATCCAAAGTATGTCGGCATCTAGAGCTCCTGGCTCGAGTTGGGGGTCGCCCTTCGGTGTCATGTGCGCCCCTTCCTGTGAGAACGGACCGCCATTTCCGTTTGCCATTCCGCGGGCATCCAGGCAAATCACTTCTCCTCGGTTGCTCACGACGTAAACCCGGTCGCCGTCCACCGTGGCAGCCGACGCGATACCGGTTTTTGGCCAGTCAAGATAAGGATCCTCCTCACGCTTCGGGACGACCAACTGCCAGAGAAGTTGCCCATCCTTCTCGTCCGCACACAACAGGACGCCCCGGTCGCCGCGGTGCTTTGGATCGCGCTCGTTTCCGTTGTTGGTCCCGATATAGACTCGTCCACCCGACACGATCGGTGTCGAATGCGTTTCCGTCCCCAAGGGAATCACCCACCTGATATTTTCCCCGGTTTTCGGGTCGAACGCATCCGGAAGGCGGCGCTCTCTTGAAACCATATTGCGCGAACCCCGTTCTCCCCACTGCGGTTGATCTCCCGACCAAGCGCGTGAAGGCTGGGTCAGAAAAATCAATACAGCGATTCGAATGCTTAAGCCGGCCAGTAGAGAGTGCATGAAGTGCATGGAGTGGTCTGACGTCAACCTTCAGTTTTCAAATGTTCCAGGAACCTTGTGCCGCTTTTTACTCGCCGTCCAAAATTTTCACACCACCTCAACCGGACATCCCGGAAGGGCATCCAAAAAAGTTTTTCCGTAGCTCTTGGTCAACACCCGGTTGTCGAGGATCACCACGATGCCCTTGTCCGACTTGGACCGAATCAACCGGCCAATGCCCTGCCTGAACTTCAGCACCGCTTCCGGCAATGAGAAAGAGCTGAAAGGGTTGCCTCCGCCGGCCTCAATCTGCTCCAAGCGCGCTTCAATCAGCGGGTGGTCGGGCACGGCGAAGGGGAGGCGCGTGAGGATGACGTTCGAAAGCGCTTCCCCGGGCACATCAACACCTTGCCAGAAACTGTCGGTGCCAAACAGCACGGAGTCGATGTCTTGTTTGAACAACTCCAGCATGCGACTTCGAGGCATGCCGGTGCCTTGAACGAAACATTGAATTCCGCTTTGTTCGAAGAACGGCTTCATGTCTTCAGCCACTTGGAGCAGCAGCTTCATATTGGTGAAGAGCACAAACGCCTTGCCATGGGTGATTTCCAGGTAGTGCTGAATCCAGTGGATCAATTTTTCCCGATATGTCGACTCACGCGGATCAGGCATTTTAGACACCACAAAACAGCGCATCTGGGACCGATAATCGAATGGCGAACCGAGTTGCCGTGCTGGTACACGCTCAGCTCCAACCCGTGACAAAAAGTATGTCATCCCCTTAGATTCCGAGGCGGTGGCGTTGCGCGAGGGTTGCTGGCTCGCTGGGTTGACCGGGTTTTCCGTCGAAGGCGGGGCTCCCATGACGGAAAGGGTCGCGCTAGTCAATATGATGGAGGTGCCTCCTTGAAAAAGCCGTCTTCTGAGGTAAGGCGCTATGTCCACCGGAGCGGCGCTCAACGCGATGCTTCTCCGTTGCTTTCCCCCACGCTCGACCCAGTAAACATGATCCTCCGCACTTTGTTCCAGGAACATGCTCACTTCCTCTCGCAATTCCGCAAGGCGCCGGCTGCAGTCCATGAGCTCCTCGGCTGTCTCGCGGTCCTCGGTGAGTTTGATCAGCTGTCCCAGGCCTTCGCGTAGTTTTTGAACCGGCAACGTCAGCGAATCCGGAACCATTTCAGCTTTCCGAATGCGGAGCTCACTCCAAGCCCGCGCCGACTTCTGGTTCTCCACCGCTCCCAGCGGGCTGCGGGGGCCTCGAGCGGCGATGATCTCGTCACAAAACGCCTCC
>CANLCA010000459.1 GCA_947487925.1 Verrucomicrobiales bacterium
ACACCCGTTGCAGGAACTTGCTCCGGCTTCGGCAGCCGAAGGATAGCATCCGGTTGGCCCATCGCCCAATCCGAAAGCGGCGGCAAAGGTTGTTCTAAAGGATCCTCACCTTCCCCGCGCGGCGCTCCCGCTTTCACCCATCGCAACAGGGTTTGCGTGTCCTCCCGGGTGAGGTAATGCGGCTTCTCGAACAAGCCGAAATCTGGATCCGGATCCCAGGGTGGCATCCGACGCGTCAAGAGCACTTCCTCGATCATAGCGGCCTTATTCCTGAGGCGCCCATGCCCGTTCATCGCCCAGGGGCCAATCGCTCCATCCCGATGGCACCCCACACATTGAGCTTTCAAGATTGGAGCCACGTCTTTGGCGTAAGAGGGCACACCATCAGGAGACGTTACGGGTGTGAAAGCCAGTCGACATCCCCGGGCTGGGGTGCGAGAATTCGCCACCGTCTGACCGGCCAAGTGCTGCGTCAAAGCGTCCCGAAGAAAAAACGATTCCGCAGACGGCCGCTCACTTCCTTCGACGAACTGATCATCGACGGCACCCTGATAAAACACCCGTCGCGTTTTGAGATCAATCGCAACCACTTCGGCAGTTCGCTCAACCCCGAAGGCGACCGCCAACCCCTGCTTGGGATCGCGCAGATGGAGCATGCCGTGGGCTTGAATCTCGTTCACCTCACGGGAGATTTCAGCGGTGGTGTCATTGGGATAGCTGTGAATCATCCAGAACGAGATTCCTTCTTGGCCAAATTTCCGACGCAGATCGCGAAGCTTCGGCACGCTCTTGCGAGCGATGGGACATCCGTTGCCCGTGAAGAAAAGCACCACTGCTCGGCCCTGTGCCCGGTAAAGTTCATGATCCCGCCCTTTAAGGTCCAACAGGTTGAAGTTCGACACTTCGCGGTCAGACGTCGCTCCCACGACTGGGCTCCCTGCGAATGCCATCAAGAGAACTGTCCAAATTATCCTCACCTTCAGCCCAATTGTCATGGTCGATAACATAATTAAGAGACATCCATCGCGGCGCCTGTGCATCCCTAGACCCAAGAGGCTAGCGCACAAAGCTCAGTGCCATGAGTCCATTGTTGACGAGGAAGATACACCGGACAAGCGGAAATATTCCATTCGCAAGGGAACGACAATCCACCCGTTGTGGAGGTTTTTTGGGACCCTTGTATCGCTTCCCGGAAGTCTAAGTGATCAAAGAGTGGCAGTTAACCCCCTCCGCTCGTCGGCCTCGACGACAGAGTGGACGACGACAAATCCATGTTGCTCGACTTCGTGGTTCATCGTGGACGGGCGAAACGCCTACAGTTTCTCGATCAAAAGCTGCGAGGGAGGAGAGGGTAAGACGAGCTCGCCACTGACCGGAAGGACAAATAGCGCCTCAAGGATTCTGAGGGTTCTTATGCGAGACGAGGTGAAGGAGGGGCAGGAAGTGAGAATCGCATTGGAGCAACAGCAGACGACCCGACTTCTCGGCTTGTGCCCACCCTGGTTGCCCTCTATCCTCGTTGCAAAGAACAAAGCTGCCACGGTGAGGAATGTCAAAACTAGAAAGGCCGGGCCTCGGACAGACTTGCACCGGAATCCTGAGAGCAAAGCCCCAGCTCACTGGGTCTGGATTGCCAGCGTGGCGATCACAGCTTGTGTTCTGATCTTGGCGACGTTGGTGAGTTGGCGGCCTTGGCGACGGGAGCATTCTACCCCCCCCGCCAAGACTTTATCTCGACCGCTCATTCCAGCAACGGTGCAAACCTCCCAGACGCACAGCGCGAGTGTGGTCTTGGACGAAGTGAACCCTCAGCAGGAAGCGACCCGACTCAAGCGGGAAGCGGTGGCTATAGCGGAGCAGGTTGCTGAGGCGTACCCCAACGATGCGCTTGCTTACGCGCTCCTGGGATCGGCTTTTTTCAACACTGGCCAATCTGATGAAGCGGTCAAGCATTTGAGAAAATGCCTCGAGCTTCGACCTAATCAGACGGATGCCTACGAGATTCTGGCGCGAGTGGCCTACGAAAAGGGCGATTTGGAGGATGCCGTGGGACTTTGCCAAGAATCGCTGAAGCAGGGGGCAGCCTCGCCCGACGTTTTGAATCGACTGGGCCGGGCGCAGATGGATCTTGGCCGAACCGAGGAGGCGGTCCGTACTCTCCAGCAAGCAGTCCGTCTGTCCAAGCCAACCAGCGAGAGCAACTACCTCCTGGCACAAGCCCTGATGCAGACCGGCGACTTTGCTCAGGGAAAGGAGAGTTTTTTGCGAGTGGTCGCGTTGTTGCCGGATCACACCCAAGCCTACTTTGGACTCTACACAGCTTGCCTGAGGTTGGGGCAAACGGAGGAGGCCGGACGGTATCGAGAGCAATTCCTTCGATTAGAGGCAATTGATCGCAAAGATCTGACCGACCGGAGTGCTCAAGAAGACACGTTGACCGGCCTGCCGATGGTCCGTGAAACCGTAGCGCGAACTCTATTCGGAGCGGCCCAGATTTACCGCATCCATCAGCAGGTGGGAAAGGCGTCTGATCTCCTTCGCAGGGCGGCATCCCTGGATGCCGATAGTCCTGTTTTCCGATCTGCTTTGGAGGCGCTTTACGTGCAGCGCAAGGATCCAGCCGGGGGGGTGAGGGTATTCGAGCAACTCGCGGCGGAACAGCCGGACAATGGCTTGAATCACATGTTCCTCGGTCGGCTTCACGGCCAGCTTGAACATTTCGAGGCAGCTGAACGGTCCTTTCAGAAGGTGCAGGAACTGACTCCGATGTGGACTGAGGGCCACCGCGCCCTGGCGGAACTCTACCTCCGGACCAATCGTAAATTGGATCAAGCGCAGGTGCTGGCTGGGAAGGTCGTTAGTCTGGAACCGAGCGGTCTTCACTTTTACCTGTTGGCGGTGGCGTGTTTGAAAAACAACGATCGCACGGTCGCGTTGGAGGCCGCGAAGAAGGCTCTGGCTCTGAGCCCCGAGGAGCAAAGATACCATCAACTGCTCAAGCAGATCCAACAAGCCCCATAAGATGAGCGTGACGCACCAGACGACGCATATCTTTAACGTCTTGATCGGCTGGATGCCTCTGATATCGCTCCTCGCGTGGCAGCTTTCCGCTGCCGAGCCGGTCAGCACTATCCAGCTCCGAGAGATCACTCGAGAAACCGGCATCAAGTTTGTCCATACCGACGGTAGCTCCGGACGCCGCTACATCGTGGAAACAGTTGCCTCCGGATTAGCCACTTTCGACTTTGACGGTGACGGCAAAACCGACATCCTATTTCTGAATGGAGCCCCTTTGCCCGGCTCGCCAGTGACAACACCTTCGGCGCGAAATGCCCTTTACCGTAACGAGGGCGGTTGGAAGTTCACGGACGTGACGCTGGCGGCTGGTCTGGTTGATACCCACTACCACTTGGGTGTGTGTGTGGGTGACTATAACAACGACGGCAACCTGGACATCTACTTGAACAATTTTGGACCGAACATTCTTTACCGGAACAACGGGAATGGAACTTTCACGGACGTGACCCGAGACGCCGGCGTGGCGGTGATAAACCATGTGGGGGCCGGGGCCTGCTTTCTGGATATGGATGGTGACGGGGATCTGGATCTCTTCGTCGTCAAC
>CANLCA010000460.1 GCA_947487925.1 Verrucomicrobiales bacterium
CGTCTTGACCATCTCCACGAGCGTCGCCGCAATCTGATCCGGTTCGTCGCGGTCGATGAAAAAGAAATCCGATTCGCCACCCTTGGCTGCAAACTCAGGCATCTCCCCTTGATTGATCCGGTGCGCGTTGATGATGATCCGGCTGTGCGCCGCCTGCCGGAAGACCTCGGTCAGTCGGACCACAGGGACCACTTTGCTCTCGATGATATGCCGCAGGACAATGCCCGGCCCAACGGACGGCAACTGATCGATGTCACCAACAAGCAGCAGACTGGCCTTTGGCGGCAGGGCGCGGAGCAGGTTCGCCATGATCGTTACGTCAACCATCGAACATTCATCAGCCACGAGTAAATCGCAGTCGAGCGGATTGCCTTCATTGCGTGTGAAGGTGCCGGTGGCGGGTTGAACTTCAAGCAGGCGGTGAATTGTCTTGGCCTCAACGCCTGTCGCCTCGGAGAGGCGCTTGGCGGCACGGCCCGTGGGCGCACACAGGAGGCATCGCACCTTTTTCGCCCGGAGGATGAGCAGGATGGCGTTGACGAGCGTCGTCTTGCCCACGCCGGGGCCGCCGGTGATGACGAGCGCCCGGCTCGATAGTGCCAACTTTAGTGCCTCGCGCTGGCTGGGTGCCAGTTCCTTGCCGGTTTTGCCCTGACACCAGACGACCGCTTTCTCGAAATCAATGGCCGGGAACGCGGACGGCGAGGCTGAGAGGCTCCTGATCCGGCCTGCGATGATTTCCTCGGCCCGTTTCAAGTGGGGCAGGAAGATCAGTTCCTGTCCCTGGATCGTTTCCCTGATCAAGTCTCTGCTGGCCAGCGTTCGCTCCAAAGCCTCGGTCACAATCTTGTCGTCCACCAGGAGCAGCTTGCCGCCTCGTCCTTGAGCAATTCCAGCGGCAAGGCGCAGTGGCCGTCGCCAGTCGCCTCGATCAGGACGTGGCTCAGCCCGGCGCAGGCGCGGATCAGGGAATCGACCGGGATGCCGATCTTCTGGGCGATTTGATCGGCGGTCTTGAATCCGATCCCATGAATGTCCTTGGCCAGGGCGTACGGATTGGCCTGAACTTTCTCGATAGCACCCTCACCGTATGTTTTGTAAATGCGCACCGCCCGGCTCGTGCTCACGCCGTTTGAATGCAGGAAAACCATGATCTGGCGGATGACCTTCTGTTCCAGCCACGCGTCTTTGATCCGCTTCCGGCGTTTCGGGCCGATGCCGTCCAGTTCCTCCAGGCGGGCGGATTCCTTTTCGATCACTTCGAAAATCTGCTCGCCGAACTTGTCCACCAGTTTCTTGGCGTACACTGGCCCGATGCCCTTGACCATGCCGCTGCCAAGATATTTCTCGATGCCCTCCTTCGTCGTCGGCGCGGTGCTGGCAAGCATCTCGGCGCGGAACTGTAGGCCGAACTCCCTGTCCTGAATCCACCGGCCTTCAGCCGTCACCCACTCCCCGGCGCTGACGGATGGCAGGGAGCCAACGACCGTAACCTGATCACGATGGCCCTTTGCTTTGACCTTAAGGATGGCAAACCCGTTTTCTTCATTGAAAAAAGTCACACGCTCGATCAGCCCGGAAAGGCTTTCGGCGAATTGCTTGGGCGTTTGTTGCGGCACGGCGGGATCATCTTGAAACCCGCTGGCTGGACTGGCAAGGCTGGCCGAGGATTCAAAGTCAGCCGTGCCATGGCTGCCCTGGAATTACACCCAGGTGGCCGCCGCCTCACCGCTCGCCTGAGTTCACCCTGACACGGAGTCGCGTCTCAGTCCAACGGTGGAATCTGCCCGCCTCACGGCATCTTGGCGTCACTTTTGTCCACGGCGCGGGCTCGTCGAAGCAACACGCTTCTTCGCCACACAAATTCGCTCGTGTTGAGTTCCCCGCCATTCGTAGTATCGGCCCATGCGTCACGACATGATCGGCAAATGGCGTTTGATCAAAATGGAGCAATGGGATCAGGATTTCATTGAACTGGGCGTACCCGGTTCCATCGCTTTCAGGAAGGGCGGCCAAGGCGAGATGCGCTTTGGAGCCGTCTGTCTTAATCTGGATTGGGTCAGAGGCGGCGATGGCAAAGCAGAGTTTTCTTTTGAGGTTTTCGATCAAATGGATGAAGTATCGGGAAGAGGCTTGGCTGAAATCGTCACCGATCGTTTGACGGGATCGATCAGATTTTATCGAGGCGATGAATCCGCCGAACCCTGGAACGTGGCGGAAAAGCTCAAGCGGAAACGTCACCGGAAACCATGAAATTGGAAGAAGTCCGCCAGCGATTGGAGCAATTGAGCGCCGAGGATTTGCGCCTCGTGGCCGCGCAGTTTTACAAGATGCTCCCCAAAAAGATTGCTGAAGAAAAAGGGGCGGACCGATTGCTCGGCGATCCCCAAGGCTTTCTGAAATCAGCGAGGGCCGCGAGATTTCCCACTCTCCCCGACATTGACATGGTTGAGTTTGAAACTCGAGACTTTTTGGACAATGCCCGCGAGCAGCGCTATTTTGCCCCGAACCGGATCATTTCAAAGAGTGAGCGGGGAAAATGGAGGTATGTCGCCAGGCAACTCTACAAGGATTGGAGTTTGTTGGCGGCGGCTCAACCAGAAAATCTGGCGGAGGCAACGAAGGCACTTGAGGATCTCTATCGGATTCTGTGTCGCGGCTGTGAGGTCTATTTGTTTCCCAGCACTGACACATTTCGGGCAATTGGGGTTGCTCAACCAGAATTCCTCGAACACCTACTTTTGCTGAAGGCGCAGCACTGCCCGCCAAACGAATGGATTTCCCAAGCTTTGGTCCTGGTGCATGGGGGAGCGCACGGAGACACGACCACAACGCAGTTACAGGATGTTTTCGTCAGAACGCTGAAAACAACCGAGCTGAAGGAACTGGCCATCGGAGTGATAAGCGGTCAACTCGGGCGCTCACCAGAGATGGCGGCCTGCGGTGGGCGGGAAGAAAGTGCGAGCGGGTGTAATAACCGGCGCAACATTTTGCGGCTTGGGTTTCAGACCACCTGGGCCTTGGGAGAAAAAGAACGGGCAGTGCAATGGTTGCAGACCCGCGCCAGAGGGGAAGAAAATGCAGGACATCTGGTGATGCTATTCCTGCTCGAAACAAAAGATCGTGAAATCTGGATGCGCGAATATGAAACCATTCGCCTCGA
The DNA here is from genome assembly GCA_947487925.1 of Verrucomicrobiales bacterium. Taxonomy (GTDB): domain Bacteria; phylum Verrucomicrobiota; class Verrucomicrobiia; order Limisphaerales; family F1-80-MAGS106; genus F1-80-MAGS106. The sequence continues at coordinate 3,164 of CANLCA010000460.1, forward strand.
ACAACCATCCGTTACGGAGAATTGGTCGAAAACTTTCGAACACGCACAGCATCAGGGCGAACTCCCGGCCTGGCGCGTTTGAGGCGACACGGCCAATTTTGGAAATCAGCTGAAAAACCGAGCCTATGACAATCCCCGAGATCCTCAAAGAATTGGACTCTTACACCGGGCGTTTTCCGATGGAGGCAATGCGGGCCGCCATCGAGCATCGCGACGCGATCACACCCGAATTGCTCCGGGTGGTGGAAGACGTCGCCGACGATCCCAAGGAGTTCGCCGAACGGCAGGACTACATGCTCCACTTGTTCGCCATGTACCTGCTGGCTCAGTTCCGGGAGAAGCGAACCTACCGGCCCTTGGTGCGGATGTTCAGCGTGCCCGGAGAGATTTCATTCGATTTGGTCGACGATACCGTGACCGACAGGCTCAAACGATTGTTGGGTTCGGTGTACGAC
>CANLCA010000461.1 GCA_947487925.1 Verrucomicrobiales bacterium
ACTCGAATGCTTTGAGCTCTCCATCGAACACGCTGGGCGTCCCTCCCGTCACTATGGGGCCAGCACGCTGCGCATCCCCTCGAAGGTAAACGTAGGTCGGAGAGGCTTCTCCCCTGTCCCAGAGTGCGGCAATGCGCGGCTCAGGACGTTTCGAAGCTTCCAACGCGGAGAGTTCGTCACACAACGCCTTGAAGCCAACATCCATCGCCTTGAGCGTGTTCCGGTCCGGGGTCAACTTTTTCTCGTGCTGCCCCGCAAGTCGCCGCTGGCTTTCTGTGCGTTTGTCTTCCTCGATCCCTAGCAACTCCCGCACCGCCCCACGCACCTCCTCAGGGAGCAAATCGATCTGTTCGCGGCGAAATTTCTCGGTCAACCTGGACTCCGCCGTGCGAATGGAGGATGACACAGTTTCTATTCGTAGGAGCGTTTCGCGATTCTGCTGCTGCCAGGACCTCCTCTCCTCCGGCAGCACATGGGGAAGGGACCGTTCACCGAGAGAGCCATGGTTGGCTGCGCCCCCGTAGGAGCGTTGATCCGGTTTTAGCCAGTTATACTCGTCATACGCCCCCTTGAACAAATCCGTCATCTTATAATAATCCTTTTGCGTCAGCGGATCAAACTTGTGATCGTGACAGCGCGCACACTTCATAGTCAGACCAAGGACCCCGGAGCCAAGCACATCCATCGCGTCGGCGATGACGTCCAAACGGTCCGGAATGAAGCCCGTGATGTTCGCCCATGTTGGGTCGGGGCCCATCCGGAGGAAGCCTGTCGCCACGAGGTTATCGTAGATCTCCTGGGTCGGCTCCTTGAGCGACTCTTCATCGCAGAGATCATCTCCGGCGATCTGCTCTTTCAGGAAAACGTCGTAGGGTTTGTCGGCATTCATCGACCGGATGACATAGTCTCGATAACGGTAGGCAAAATTCCTCGGCAAGTGTTGCTCGCGCCTCCCTTCGACGTCAGAGTAGCCCGCCACGTCCAGCCAATATCGCCCCCATCGTTCCCCATATCGTGGAGAAGCCAACAATCGCTCCACCAACCGCTCCGAGGCACCAGGCTCAGAATCTGAAAGATACAGCCGGGCCTCTGCGGGAGTCGGAGGCAGCCCCGTGACAGCAAAAAATAACCGGCGCATCAACACCTCCTTCGGAGCCTCGGGAGCAAAGGTGAGCCCAGCAGACTCCAGCTTACTCAACACAAAGAGGTCTATCGGATTGCTCGCAAGACCAGGCGATTTGACTTGGGGAAGTCCGCTCTGCTTCGGCTTTCGGAACGCCCAGTAAGCAGGGTCCTCGGCAACCACAGCCGAACGTTTCGGCAGAAGTGCCGCAGCATCCGGGAGGGAGGCTTCCGCAGCTCCGCCCTCGATCCAACGGCTGAGGAACTCTGCGTCTCTCGCAGAAACCGGTTTGACGTTGGCTTCCACCAAACGCTTCCCCGGTGGGCAATCGCCAGACTGGACCCTTTTGACAAGGAGACTGTCGGAGGGTTTGCCAGGAACCAACGAAGGACCAGATTTTCCTCCCTTGAGCATGAGGCTCTTGGATCGGAGATCCAAACCTGCCTCCCGCAGCACAGGGCCGTGGCATGCCCAGCAGTGACGCATGAGAATTGGGAACACCTCGTGCTGGGTTGGAATGGGCCCTGTGGACTGAGGCAATCCCCCCGTGTTTCCTCCCCCGATCTCACGTGAAAGGCTGCCTGATTTCGAGTCCTGACCCGATAAACCTGAAAGCCCAGAATCCTCTACGGATGCCCCGGCGGCAACAGCTGGCGTCCAATGACTCATCCACAAAAGCACGAGCAAGGCTTTCCAAAGTCTACCCTGCTTGGGGTTTCCTCCACGCACCGACCATCCCCTCCCCGCCCTCGCCCTGCTCAGGATCGTCCAGCACATTCCCTCCATGGGAATGTTGGCACTACGACGAAGGCTACAACCGGGCATGATAGGGGATTTTAAAGAAGAACCCGCCCGGAAGCAACCGGGAGTTTGGCTGGCACCATGCCTTCAGCCCATCAGTCCTCCTTTATGGAGGTGACGCTTTTTCGCGGAGGGACCCCACCGTGTCCTGGAAGGGTTTCAAACACCTCCATCGAGGCGGCCCACACCGCGGAGTGCGCAGGTTCAAATCGCTTTAAAGTTGTGGAACGTCTCACCACCTCTCGGGCGTGCTCCAAGTCTCTCAGCTTTGCTTGGGCAATCGCCTGTATCAAGACATTCCCTACCGCCGTGGCCTCCTCCGGTCCGGCGATCACCGGAATTTGCAACGCATTGGCTGTGAACTGATTCAACAGCTCGTTCTTGCTTCCACCTCCAACGACGTGGAGGGTCTTCAAGGACCGGCCAGTCAACACTTCCAACTGCCGAAACGTGCGTGCGTAAAGCATGGCCAGACTCTCCAAAACGCACCGGATAAACTCTCCAGGTGCGCCCGGCACCGGCTGCTTTGTCTCGCGACAAAAAGCGGCGATCTTTCCCGTCATGTCTCCCGGCAACAAGAATCGAGGGTCCGACGGATTGATAGAACTCCGAAAGGCCGGTGCCGCGGCCGCGGCCGCCGTCAAATCCGCATAGCTCCATTCGTCCCCCTCTAACTGCCAAGACCGACGGCACTCCTGGACAATCCACAAGCCAACAATGTTCTTGAGCAAACGAACCGTGTTCCCAAATCCAATTTCATTGGTGAAATTCAATTCGCGGCAGGCTTCGCTCAACACGGGGACAGGCCATTCCACACCCATGAGCGACCAAGTCCCGCTGCTCAAAAAGGCCCAGCCCTCGCCCTGGGCCGGAACAGCTGCCACCGCTGCCCCTGTGTCATGGGTGCAACTCGCGATCACCTCCGCGTGCCGGAGACATTCAAAACGCGCGTACGACTCGACAACAGGACCCAGGCACGTGCCCGAACTGACGATTTCAGCTAATAAACGACACGGCAAACCCACTGCGTCCAGAAGACTCGTCGACCAACTCCGAGAAACCGGATTGTAGAGTTGAGTCGTGCTCGCCATTGACACTTCAGAAACCGCCCGCCCGCACAAAAAACAGTTGAATCCATCGCCGATCCCGAGCAATACCCGGGCCTGATTCAGCCTTTCCTCGGATTCGGCGCTGAGCTGGAAAAGGGTGTTTAAACTCATGAATTGAATGCCTGTTTCCGCAAACACAAATTCCCAGGAAACTTTTGAAAACACTCGATCTACACCCCTCTGCGACCGCGGGTCACGGTAATGAAACACCGGTTTCATCACCTCGCCCCTCTCGTCAAGCAAGAGATAATCCACACCCCATGAATCCGCGCTGATGCCGGAGACAGTCACCCCGAAGTCGGCCACTCTCGACAAACCGGTATGCAACCCGTCGGTCAAACCAGAAACATCCCATTCCAGGGAGCCTTGGTCGGTCACCGGGCTATTGCTAAACCGGTGAATCTCGCGCAGGGTGATGAGACCGTTGCTCAAGCTGCCCAACATCAAACGACCGCTCTCAGCCCCTAGATCGCAAGCAAGATAATGCGTGGTATCCATGGGCGAAGCCTAGAACCTCCTGCATGCGAATACCAGCTTCGCGTGGACAATACCCCGCCCCCACCCCGATGGCCCTGAC
>CANLCA010000462.1 GCA_947487925.1 Verrucomicrobiales bacterium
AAAGCCCATGCCGAGTCTGCCGCTGGAGCACCGTCAGGTTTCCTTGGCGGTGCTCTATATGTTAAAGGGCGATGTCGCCCAACGCGCCCTCATCGCGGCTAGCGCTGGTAGCGTCGAAGCTCGAAAGGCATCGGGTGAGAATTGGTTGGGATTTTATCTCGCTGGGTTGCTCGACGATCCCTACCCGGCTGTCCGCTACTTGAGTTTCGTAGCGCTTCGAAAAATTCCTGGTTACGAAAATGTGGACTTCGATTTTGTCGGCCCCGTCGCCGATCGAAAACGGGTGAGCGATGCCTTGGTCACCCGGTGGAAGCCCGAGCCGCATGAGATCGGATCCGCTCATTTGTTGCTCGACCAGAAGGGTCGACTGGATCATGAACGGATGGCCGAATTGCGCGGGGGCCGCGACAATCGGCCGCTGGATCTGGTGGAATGAAGGAGCATCGCAGGGGTGCGAGAGGGTTTGTTCGAAGCGAAGAGTTCCAAGGTTTGGAAAATCATGTCACGGCCATAATCCTGTGCCAGTGTGAAAGGGAATCAGCTTAAGATGCGGAAAACAAAAGCGGCAATCGAAGCCTGGGTGTGGGGATATGCCGCATCGCTCTTCGCGTGGGCCACGACCCCTTGTTGGGCGGCTTCGCCTCCATCGGGACCGGTGACCTTTAACAAGGACATCGCTCCGGTTGTGTTCGCCCACTGCGCCCCGTGCCATCGTCCTGGGCAATCTGGCCCCTTTGATTTGTTGTCATTCACCAGCGTTCGGAAGCACGCTGAGGACATCGCCGGGTTGGTGGAGCGGAGGCTGATGCCGCCGTGGATGCCTGACCCCGGACCTCCGAATTTCTTGGAGGAGAGGCGGCTCAAACCCGCGGAGATGGCCTTGTTCCGGCGTTGGTTGGACGGGGGATGTGTGGAGGGGGTCAGCTCTGACTTGCCTCCTCCTCCGATGTTCAAGGAAGGATGGCAACTGGGTGTTCCTGACCAGGTGGTGACTTTGGCCGCACCGTATTCCCTGGCCGCGTCCGGACCTGATCAATACCGAAATTTTGTCGTACCGCTGGGCTTGAAGAATCGACGGTTCTTGCGCGGGTTCGAATTTCGGGCCCGTGGCAAAGCCATCCATCATGCCTTTGTGCGCTTTGACCGGACCGACGGCTCGAGAAAGGCTGACGCGTCGGATCCAGGCCCGGGCTTTGGAGGGATTCACATGCCAAAGTCCGTGGAAAATCCGCTCGGACAATTCCTGAGCTGGCAGCCTGGAAAACAGGCATCAGTGGCCACGGATGAGTTGGTCTCCGCGATCGAAAAGAGCGCGGACCTGGTGTTACAACTCCATTTGCAACCGACGGGCAGAGAAGAATCCGTTCAGCCGGAGATCGGACTGTATTTTGGAGACAAGCCTCCGACGAAGATAGCGTATAAAATACCCCTTGGTTCCATGGAAATCGACATCCCGGCGGGGGCCAAGGCGCACGCCGTCACTGACTCATTTACGTTGCCCGTAGAGGTGGAGATCCGAGCCATCCTGCCGCACGCGCATTACCTCGCTTCGTCGGTGCGGGCGCGGGCGACCCTCCCGGGAGGAACCGCACAAACTATCTTGTCCATCAGCCGCTGGGACTTCAATTGGCAGGGGGATTATAGGTATGCCACCCCGATTATCCTGCCCAAAGGCTCACGGGTCGACCTTGAAATCATCTACGACAATTCCTCCGACAACCCCCGGAACCGCAACAACCCGCCTAAGCGAGTCCAATACGGTTCGGATTCAACGGATGAAATGGCCGAGCTCTGGCTTCAAGTGGTGTTGCGGAGCGCCGAGGACATGGAAGCGCTGACGGAGAAACTGGCGCCGCGGTTTCTGAAAGACACCCTCGTATTCAATCGTTACGTCATCCGTAAAGACCCTGGGAACTGGCTGGCGCACAACGAACTTGGCCTCGCGCACCTTTTGGGAAACGACCATGAGGCGGCGCTACGTGAATTCCAAACGGCTCTGGGTTTGAAGCCTGATTTCGATGAGGCTTACTACCAAATTGGCGTTCTTTTCCGGACGCAAAACCGTCCCAAGGATGCCGAGCGGTCGTTTCGCGAGGCGCTCAGAATTAACCCGGCGAATTCTCGAGCGCTCGGCAACTTGGGGTTGATCCTGCTCGAGCAGCAGAGGGTTCGGGAGGCCAAGCAACATTTTCTGAAGGCGATGCAGATCGATCCCGACGACCCCGTGGCGCGCGAGATGTTGGATCTGATCCGCCGCTTTGAAAAAGGCAAGTGAAACGAAACGCACCGACAAATGGAGGGGTTTGAACCGGGGAGACGAGGAGACATGGAGGGAGGGAAGCTCGGGCCGATAAATACGGTGTAGGCTAGACTGGTTCCTCGGTGTTTTCGATGGAATGCGTTTTCCAGTAGTGCCGTCGCCCATGGGGGGCGGAGAAACTTGACAAGGGTCCGCTTGACTTGTGAAAGCATCCATGCAATGCATGGATCCATGCAAAAGATCCAAATTCTCTTTCCTGATCCATTGATGGACACCTTGCGCCAGCTCGCGCGGATCGAGGATCGACCGGTGAGCGAGATTGTCCGGCGGGCCGTGGATCGGGACCTTGCCCAACGCTCTGGGCTGCTCCAAAGGGGGGCTTCCGTTCCTCCTGATTTCCCCACGTTCGATGGAGGGGAAGTGCTGGTCTCCGCCGCGACAATGAAGTCTCTGATCCACGGTGATCAAACGTGATGAACAGTCTCGATACCAACATCCTAATTTACGCCTCTAATCGCGCCGCCCCCGAGCACTCGAAGGCTTTCGCCGTGGTGGCCACGATGCTCGCCCATCCCAGCGAGTGGATCATCGCCGACCAGGTGCTGTGGGAATTCTATAAGGCCCTGCGTCACCCGAAGATTCTGCAGAAGCCAAGAAGCCCTGCCCAAGCTGCCGATCACCTCCGGTTTCTCCGTGTAAAAAGCGGCATCGCCTGTTGCGCTTATGAGACGCCGCACTTCGCCGATGTGCTCAAATGTTTGGAACATCCCAGATTCCCCTACCAGCGGACACACGATGCCCTCCTTGGCATCACCCTGCGTCGCCACGGGGTCACCACTTTTTACACTCGCAACGCAAAGGACTTTTCCGACGCCGGATTAACCAAGGTCATCAACCCGATCGATTGATCTTTGGCAGGGGTCCCATCGAGACAACAATTGCCCGGGCAACCCTTCATCGCGAAGGTGAGGTCCTCTTGCAAAGTAGCAACGGGAGGGGCCGACTTCGCCATGGATGATCGCCCCGTTGACGGGCGGATCATCGTCACCCAGACCGCCATCCACGAATTGGAGGCGAACCCGGTCGGACAACGTTTCGGCCGCGGCCGTTCGGTTGAAGTCGAAGAGATACCAATGCGGGGTTGCCCCGGTTCTGGTGATAAGTCCAGGGTGGGGAGGGATGATCCAGGTTAAAACTTGTGGCTGGACATCAGTTTGGGGCGAAGGCATAGACTCGCACCTATTCTTGTGCGTCCCGTTACAGTTTTGTTCCTCGCATGGGCTGCGTTGGCGCTTGTTTGCCAAGGGCAACCGTTGCGTCCTCCTCCGGCGGATCCGCCAGTATCCGC
>CANLCA010000463.1 GCA_947487925.1 Verrucomicrobiales bacterium
TCCGGTGAACGCTCTCCCACCTGGGGCTTGTCCACACTGGCAACGGGATTGGCCGCACCATACTTCTTCACCTGACAGAACTTGAAAAACCCATGCAAGACCATCCATTCGTTCAACCGGGTTTGACTGCTCCATCCTGGCACGTCGAGATGTTCCTGGATAATCGGCGGAAAGATCGCGTTCACCAGCTTTGACCCGTGCGCGAGGGCGAACCGATTCAGCCGCGTTTCCAAATCCCCCAAGCTGCGCTCGCGAAGGTTCTTTGTCCGTTTAAGGACCAGATATTCGTCGAGAGCCTTATCGACCGTTCGCTCGCCACCCGCAGGCCGGGCGTGTTCCAGGTAGAAGTCCACGGCATTCGTGAGGGACACATTCAGAGGGGTCAAAAGGTCGAAACACTTCTGGGCCTCGATTCGCTGGCCGTCCGTCAGACCGAAAGCCGACTTCCCTTGTCGCTCCCGCTGCGCTGCTATTTGCGCGGCATAACCCTTCGCGTGATCCAGACGGGTGAACTGCTTGAGGACCCGGGTGCCGGTGATACTAGCGGGCACTTCCACGCGGTAATAGACGCCCTCGCCTGATTTGCTCGGAAGCTCACGGATCCCGATCCCATCTACGCGATGGACAGGTGTGCGCTCGCGTTTGACCGTTTGGACGCGCCCATCTGCGTCGGTCTTCTTCCGGATGATGGACTTCTTGGTCTTGCGCCAGGAAACTGTTGAGTCTTTTGACGACGGTCGTTCGCTCTCTTGCGTCGGGTTGCTCATGTGTGCGCATCCTTGCAAAAGAGGGTTCGATAAGCGAGGCAAAATGGTAGATAAATGATGGCCGTAAAACACAATGCCTGTTAACAAGCATCGGAGCTCGGTTTCGTAAACCGTAGGTCGTCGGTTCAATCCCGACCATTGGCTCCACTTAAAAATCAAGGACTTACAACTCACAAGTGGTTTAAAAGTAAGCCTTCCACTGACTTTTTCCTAGCGGTATCCTGCCATTCCTCATCGTGCCTAGCGGTGCGGCGTGATGAAAAAAGATGGGTTTCCTAGGGTGATCAAGAGCGGGTCAGCGAGCGTCAAGATCCTTCGTTACTTGAGCAGGGGTTACACTTTTTTCCGCTTGGAGTGGTGGCTCTCAGGGAAGCGTTGCACCGAGAATTACAAGGATGTGGCGGCAGCGACCGAGGCGGCGATCACCAAGGCAGCGCAACTTTCTCGCGGGGATATCGACGTTGCGCGGTTGTCCGGTGTGGATCGACTCTATACGGGAGAGCCTTGGAATTCGTCAAGGACACGGGATTAAGTCTGGATGTGGCGGCTTGCCAGTTCGGTGAGGCTCACAAGCTCATCAATGGCACATCCCTGCTCGATGCCGTTCGGTTCTGGGTTTCCCACCATCCTCAGGGAGAAGACAACCGAACCGTGAAACAGATCGTGGACGAGATGTTAGCTGAGAAAGAGCAGTCTGGGCTCCGCGACCGGAATATTGGGGACCTCCGGAGCCGTCTGGATCGATTCGCAGCTGCATTCAACTGTTCCATCGGCTCCTTCACCACTGTTCTCGCAGAGCAATGGCTTAGTAAGGTCGGCACCTCCCCTCTCAACTACAACAACTTCAGGCGGGTCACAACGACGCTTTTCCGCTACGCCCAAAGGAAACGCTACGTGCCCGTAGGTTTCAACCCTGTGGGAGAGACAAGTCCTCGGAAAGCAACATCCAAAGAAATGCCCGCATTTTAATCCAAGATGCCCCAGGAACGATTGCACCATCGCTGAGGGTTGCGACAGCGGAAAGAAACTGGAGAAAACGAGGAAGATGCTCTGTCAGGATGGCGGTCAAGCCGTTTGCTGCCACATCCAGACATCAGTGATTGGCAGGCTGAGACTGGATTGTCCTTATATCAATTCGACTGACTAATATGATCTGTGATTGCCGCCAAAAAGACAGGACCCGGGGAGGGGGTAAAAGTAACGTTAATTCAAGAAGCAGCGACGCATCCGCAAATGGGACAAGATATAAAAAAGAACGCAACACTGAGACGATCATTCGGAGGCGGTCTCCGTTACCGTTACATTGCAGGGTCCTGAGGAAGACATGAAATCACCAAGAGGATCGGGAGCAACCGGAAGCGACCGGCACTTTCGTGAAGTGACTCCGTGTTGAAAACAGGACCACGGGCTCCGTCAGTCACTGTAGCCGAGTCATGTTATCGGCCCGTTGGAGTTCAAATCGCACTGGAAAACCCTCCTCCGCCTCGACCTCACACCTGCGTTCACCGATCCGACTCCTTCCCTCATCAGCCGGCACGCTCCCGGTTAGCGGCTCCAACTCGCGGCTGACACTCCCCGCGCAATCGCAAAACGCATCAACGCCCCGGCGTTCTTCATCGGCCGGGCTGGTTCAACCAGGGGGGCATAGTCGGAGACTCGTTCCTCGCCTCCGCTATACCCTTGATTGTTAGGCGCTTCGTCCGAATGTCTGATGGGCTTCATTTCTTCGATTTGAAGGTCTTTGCCTGCTTGAGCGTGCCCGACTTGTCGTAAGTCTTCCATTCTCCGACTTTCTTTCCATCCTCAAATGAACCTTCATCCCAGAGTTGGCCGTTCTCGTAGTAACGCTTCCAAAGGCCGACTTGCTTCCCGTTCTTGAAAGCACCTGCTTGGAGAGGCTGCCCGTTCTCGCGCCACCATTCCCAGTGTCCCTCCAAATCGCCGGCCTGATACTTGCCTGCTGCCTTGAGCCTGCCGTTGCGATAGAACCACTGCCACTTGCCTTCCCGCTTGCCGGCTTTCAAATGTCCTTCGCCAGATAGACCGCCATCGGTGAAAAGCTCTTTGGTAGGTCCGTCAGTTTTCTTGCTGCTAGCTTTCATGGATGCACGGTGTGGGCAGAAACGCCTAGGTGACGCAGTTAAAGGCGACATGGCGGTATTGAATTCCTTCCTTTTGGGTTCCGGGAGAATGGATTGCAAGTCAGGAGGTGGTCAGTATGAAACCGGGAAGTGCGGCTCCGCACGGCAAAACTCGTTTCATTCCAAATTCAAAACTCAGGCTCAAGGAAAAAGTCGCTGAAGTTTGTCGGTTTTTTCATCTCACGATGCGTCACCCACGGGATATGGGGGTCACCGAGGTGCGTGGAGTGTCCTGGGCGATCCTGCGGCACCCATTCAAAACCCATGATATGACACGTGTCGCTCCGCAGTTCCGGAGCTCCGTTTTCGCTCGATCCTCTCGCCCCGACTCCTGCTCCCGGACCGCTCCGCTATCCCCTTCCCCGCCTCCGGCTAGCCTCCCAAAGCTCACGGGACTGAACTGCGAGCCAAGCGGAACCCCAAGTAGCCGTTCCGGTAGTCCGGGAAGTAGTTGATGCGGTAGCCCGAACGGGCGTAGTTGGCGACGTAGTACCAACTGCCCCCGCGGAACACCCGGTTCGAGCCCGCATAAAACCCGTCGTTCCATTCTTTTACATTGCCCCCCATGTCATAGGTGCCATAGGCTGAAGGACCGCCGTTGCTCCCCACCGTCGTCACGTTGCCATCCTGACCATTCCAGTCGGCAGCGGATAACGCATTGATCGAGTTGGCCGTGCTGCCCA
>CANLCA010000464.1 GCA_947487925.1 Verrucomicrobiales bacterium
AGAGCCGCGTCTGGAAACACCTCCAGCAGCACGCCACTCAAGAGTCCTTGTGAAATGGTGGATCGAATAAAATAGACGTCTTTCTCGGGGTTTATCCCGCCCACGAGATAGGCTCCATCCTCTCTCTTGGTGAACGTGGCGCCCCCTTTCGATCGCACTTCATCGGGAACGAGAGGTTCCCACACTTTTGATTCAGACGCCTCCTGAGTCTTCGCAATAAAACCCGGCTCCCACTCCGACATGAGCTCGGGCAGCCGTTTCTCAAGTTCCGCAACCCGTTTTCCAGCCGCTGCCGCACTCCCTTGAAGCGACGCAAGTTTGGCTCCCTGCTCCGCGTTTGGAACGAGTACGGTCGGTTCGGGATTGCCTCCACCCCGGTTGGATTTGATTCCTCCCAACGTGCCGCTCTCGTCCACATTGTTGAAAAACGAGAACAACTGGTAGAACTCCTTTTGCTTGATCGGATCATACTTATGGTCGTGGCATCGGCAGCAATTCAGGGTCAGTGCTAGCCAGGTCAGACCTGTGGTTTCGACACGATCGACTATGTTCTCGACCCGCCATTCCTCGCTGATGATTCCTCCTTCACCGTTGATTCGATGGTTGCGATGGAACCCTGTCGCAATGACTTGCTCTGATGTTGGACTGGGAAGAAGGTCGCCGGCGATCTGTTCAATGGTGAATTGGTCAAACGGCACGTTGTCGTTGAACGCACGGATTACCCAGTCGCGCCAGGGCCACATGCTCCGAGAACTGTCTGTTTGGAATCCGTGACTGTCGGCGTAGCGGGCGTAATCAAGCCATTGTATCGCCATCCGTTCTCCGTATCGGGGCGATGACAGGAGTCTGTCGACCACCGCTTCGTAGGCTCCTGTGGAGGCATCCTCCAGGAAAGCTTCGACTTCCTTGGGGCTCGGGGGAAGCCCAGTCAAATCCAACGAAACACGCCGGATCAGGATCGCTTTGGCCACTTCGGCAGAAGGTTTCAGCCTTTCACGCTCAAGACGGGCTGTGATGAAGTTGTCGATTGGATTACGCACCGTCCATCGCCGGTTGGTCGGTTCGACGATTTCCGGTCGTGCGGGAGGCTCGAAGGCCCAGTGCCCCTCGTATTTGGCACCTTCGTTGATCCACCGCCTGAACAACTCCTTCTGTTGGGATGACAGCTCCTTATGAGTCTCGCCCGGTGGCATCACGTCGTCAGGGTCGTGGGCAAAAATGCGTCGAACCACCTCACTCTTGGTGGCGTTCCCGGGGACAATAGGCACAGCTCCTGATTTTGCTGGTTTCAAGGCCTCTTCGCGAAGATCCAGTCGAAGATTTCCCTTTCTCGCCTTGGCATCAAAGCCGTGACACCGAAAGCAGGTGTCCGACATGATCGGTCGAATGTCGCGATTGAACTGGACCGTCTTGGGCTCTGCACCCCGGGTTATGAGGAGCCCAAAAAAACCGATTGTCCAAGTCAGGACGAGTCCTCTCAAATGACTGTTCGAACGCATAGTAAGGCAGTGAGACATCTAAAACTTTCTAACCGACCCCATCTTCACGAACCAGCAACCAATTCTCAATGCTCAATTTCCGATTCCGGATCGTTTGAACCACTCCGATAAGTGCCGGGCGTGGCAACTTCACAAACTACCAATCTGTGGGTTTGTAATCTTTCAAAAATTGACCCCAGGTGTGCTCTCCGGTGTTGAAGCCCGCGATGATGGGATCCAGAATCCGTGCTGCCCCATCCACGATGTCGAGCGGCGGATGGAACCGGTGCTCCCGGGTTTTGCGGGCCGCAATTTGAGCGGGATCTTCGTCGGTCACCCAACCTGTATCGACGCTGTTCATGTGAATGCCATCGGCTTGATAATCCGCGGCTGAAGTCCGCGTCATCATGTTCAATGCCGCTTTGGCCATGTTGGTGTGCGGATGCCGGGTCGTTTTGAACTTTCTATAGAACTGCCCCTCCACGGCGGAGACGTTCACGATATGCTTGTCGCGCATCGAATTCCGCAGCATCAAAGGCTTCAAGCGCGCGTTGAGCAAGAAAGGAGCGATCGCGTTCACGAGCTGCACTTCCAACAACTCCACTGAGGAAACCTCGGCAAGCAACAATCTCCACGAGTTTCGATCGCGTAGATCGACCTGTTGCAAATCCTGGTCAAGTCGTCCTTCCGGGAACAAAATCTGCAGGTTGCTGCCTTCATCAGGCAACAATCGTATCTGCGAAAGTTGGGCCGCCTGTGTCAGCCCGGCTAGCTCCGTGTGAGGCCGTTGCCTCGTCGACGGTTCCTTAGATGGAAGCATGTGGTAGCCGCGCAGCCCTTCGTAGGCGCCGAGCAGGCTTCGTGTCGCCTCCGGCAATTGCTCCAACGGCTCCGATTCGTGCTTCATCATGTGCTCGTAGAAATCGGGCGGTCGCCGAACGGTCTGGCAGGCGTTGTTGATAATGAAGTCCAACCGCGATCGAGTCTTCAACAGGTGTCCGCAAAACGCCTCCACGCTCGGGGTATGCCTCAGATCGAGACCAAAGATCTCGAGACGGTGGCTCCACTCCCCAAAATCAGACTCCTTCGCGTAACGCATCGCTGAATCTCGAGGAAACCGGGTCGTCACAATGAGCTGCGCCCCCGCTCTCAGCAGCTTAATCCCAGCCTGATAACCAATCTTGACCCGCCCCCCAGTCAGAAGAGCCACCCGCCCCCTCAAATCCGCCAATTCACCTCGTTTGCTAAAATTAAAATCACCGCAAACAGGGCAAAGCTGATCATAAAATGAGTGGATCTGGGAGTAATCCCTCTTGCAGATATAGCAGTTTTGGGGTTCAACCACTTCCCGAAACTCGGGATCATCCTTCACCTCATGTTGAACAAACCCGATAGAACGATGCACGTTCGGCGTTGTGAAGACAGCCTCTTTCCGGCCCTTGCGAATGCCCGTCTGGGCGAGGACGCCTTCATCTTGCTGCAACCGGTCCGCCTTGCGCTGTCGCTGCTTGGCTTTGAGCAGCCTCCGGCGGTCGCTTGGATCCGGGCAATAAACCTGCCCCGCCGCCCTTAGTAGACGTGTTCGATCCTCGATCGGCACCTGAGCGAGAAGAGCCCGGTTGTTGTGCACTTCCTCCAACAGATCAGTCGCTGCTTTGAAACGGGCCACAAAACTCCGCCCCGAGTCTTCATCACCCCCTTCGCCCGTGGGGCTCCGCACAACGGGTGCCGATGCGACCGGGTTCGAGGAACGCTCGGGATTATTCTGTCCTTCAAGATTCACGGGTTTCCCCCAGGTATCGCGTGCACTTGGCCGTCGACCAGTTCGATCACTCTGGGCGCGCGCGAGGCGACGTGGGTGTCGTGGGTGGCGACGATGAGCGTGACCCCCTTCTCGGCGCGCAACGTGCACAACAAATCCACGATCTCGTCGCCTGTCCGAGAATCGAGATTTCCAGTAGGTTCATCAGCCAGGATCAGTTCGGGTTCATTGATCAGCGCGCGGGCGATGGCAACCCTCTGTTGCTCACCCCCGGACAACTCCCGAGGGCGATGCTCGAAACGTCCCCCTAACCCCACTCGTTCCAAAAGATTCCTCGCCCGCTC
>CANLCA010000465.1 GCA_947487925.1 Verrucomicrobiales bacterium
AAGGGGAGTGTTTTCGCGGGACCTTATCGCGAGAATTCAACCGTTGGCCGTGGCGCTTCTGCTCCCGCTGTTTTTTACTTACTCGGGTTTGAACACGAAGATTGGCCTGCTCAATTCGGCCTTTCTTTGGGCGATGTGCGCCGCCGTGCTGGTGGCCGCGATCCTGGGCAAAGGGGTAGCCTGCTATTTGGCGGCCAGATGGACCGGCATCTCCAACCGCGAGGCTCTGGGGATTGGCACGTTGATGAATGCCCGTGGCCTCATGGAGCTGATCATCATCAACATCGGCCTCCAGCGGGGCATTATTTCGGAAGGCCTCTTCGCCACGCTCGTCATCATGGCGGTCATCACCACCCTGATGGCTTCCCCGATTTTTGAGAGGTTGGTGGGCGATGGCTTTGGCCAGGCTGAAGGGGGTCGGTCAACTCAGAATGGCTGAACGCTCAGGAGCGCATCCAGGCCGTAGATGTATTTTGACATCTTGGTCATCCTGAATGGCATGTCGCTGGAGAGAGATGCGGCGACGACGTTCGATTCATCCGGGTATTTTACTTCGAGCACGACCAGAGGGGGTGCCTTGATGTGCGCCAGAAAGCTGTTGAAATGCTGGTAGAACCTCAGGAATCCAAGATCGAAATCGAGCGTCACCCGCACCGCGCGGTCCGCGGACCGAAAATACTTCCTTTTGTAGTAATTGATCAGCACCGGCTCCATGAAATCGAGTTCGTCCCGAAACGGAAGAGACTTCGGGCTGGTTCGGAGCAAGTTCTTTGCTGTCGATGCCGTGAAGTGGTCATCCAGAACAAACCCGGAGAGTGGCACATTGTCCTTGGCTCCCAGCAGGCCGTGCTTGCGTTTGAGCTCAAGCGTCGCTTTGTCGACCCGACCGATCGTGGGGCCATACCATCGGATTCGAACTTTGGTCCGTGTGGATAGGCCGTCTACGTTCTGATGGTAAAGATCGAGGCCGGGCGTATCGAAATAGATGTTGTTGATGGAACGTTGGGCGTATTCCTCAAAAAACACCCCCCTGTTGAGGCGCACGATCCCTTCCACCTGGGCCAGGCTGGCCCCATGGATCACGAATTTCCGTTCGTACCGGAACTCCTCGAGCAACATGGCGTCAGAGGTTCGGACTTGGATTATGCGGCAAGCCCGCCTTGCTCCAAAAAGCTGATTTTCACGTCCGGCGCAAGGTCTCGCAGCTTCTGCGAGCATTGATGGAGCTGATCCGAATTCTCGAAGCGCGTTTGGAAGGAAGCTTCGATCAGCTCGGGAGTTTCATCGAAGCGTTTGAGAGCGGATCCGCGGGTGTTGGTCTTGAGAATTTCCAAGATAGCCGGCAAACGCACTTTCCCGGAAGGTCCTGTAACGGTGAGGTAAAGGTTTGGATGATCGTCGGAGGGCTTCAGGAAATGGCGCATCAGGATGACGGACAGGACACAAGCCATGGCGATGGCGGTGATGAGGGTCTGTTCGGCGCCAAGGCCGAGCCCGATGCTGATGGCGAGAAACAGGTAGCTCAGTTCTTCCGGTTCCTTGATGGCGGCGCGGAATCGGATGATGGAGAGGGCTCCAACAAGACCCAGAGAAAGGGCTAGCGAGGACTTGACGATCGTGATGATGAGCATCGTCGTCATGGAGAGGGGGAGGAAATTGCGGCCGAATTGCTCCCTGTTTGATAGAGTAGTGCCAAATTTTGCGTAGGCGCGACCCAGGATATGCGCCATGAGCGCGCACAGGAGGAGGTTGATCAGGAACAAGCGGATGGGCACTTGGCCAGCATGAGTCGACAACAATTCCAGCATCGTCTGCTCTTTATTCATACAAAGTCCGCTTCCAAAATGTCGTGGACGCGACGGAAAGTCATGGAAAATGTCATGGAAGAACAATTCTCGTGCCCCAAAGTGGGAATCGCATTGCAAAGCGGAGGCTTTTTTGTCTTAATCAGAAAGGAAACTGTTGTGACCCAACGGAACTAAAAGCTATGCACCACCCATCTTTCTTTAATTCCTACTCTAGGATTCTTTCAATCAGCGCGTTTGCCGCCCTGTTTTCCGTGAATCTGTTGGGTGGGGCAGTGGCGCCGCAGATGCAATTCTCAGCCGGGGTCCGGACCGTGTCACCCGGTGCGATTGTGGAAGTGCCAATTGTTGTGACAACCAGCGACATGCTCGCCTCTGCACAGTTCACCATTCGCTGGGATCCAGCGGTGCTCAGACTGCCGTCCGCATTTCCGAACCCCTCGGACAACGATCCAGGATCCCCAACCTACAAGCTCGGTGTGGTGCCAGTCTTTGGCATAGGTTTGCCCGGTGTCACCTCAGCCAATTTCGGCCTGAATTCAGTGAGCGGTTCACTGACCTACTCCGCGGAGCATGTCCCCGCCATTTCAATCGGAGCTGGGCATACCATCTTCTCCATCCGTTTCACTGCGATTGGAGCCTTGGGAACGGGCACAACCGTCGTGTTCGACGACAACCCGACTCCTAGAGAGGCAGTTTTTGATGTCAGCGGTAATCTCGTTGTAGGCACGTTCGTTTCCGTCGCAGGCAGGGTGGATATTGTTCCCACCACCTTCACATGGACCGGAGCCGACGCGACGAACCCCACAGGTTGGGGAATTCCGGGCAACTGGTCTCCCAACGGCATTCCGACAGCCGCGGACTCGGTGATCATCAACAGTGGAACGCCCCAATTGGACGGCCATTATTCCATCAACGGCGTCGCGATGTCAGGAGGCAGCTTGCAAGGAACGGGTGCACTCACGGTTTCGGGTTTGTTCGCTTGGACTGGAGGCAGCATGGATGGGACTGGGGTTGTGGAGATCGCGAATGGGGGAACCATGCAAATCAGTGGCAACTCGCAGAAGAGCGGCAGCGGCGGTTGGACTTTGCGCAACCGAGGAAGCACTACATGGAGCGGCGCGGGCAGTTTTGATGGAGGACTCAACGGATTCAACCTCGAGAACTACGGGACCTTTGATATCCAGAACGACGAAACGATGAATGATGGTTCGACGACCACCCGGTCGACCTTTAAGAATTTTGCTGGAGCCACCCTCATTAAGAGCGCGGGCCTGAGCACCGACGAAACGAGGATCCGTTGGGACCTTGAGAACCAAGGCATCGTCCGCAATACTTCCGCGGGAAACCTGGTGTTCCAAAGCGCGGAGGTCGAAGTGGG
Source organism: Verrucomicrobiales bacterium (assembly GCA_947487925.1). Taxonomy (GTDB): domain Bacteria; phylum Verrucomicrobiota; class Verrucomicrobiia; order Limisphaerales; family F1-80-MAGS106; genus F1-80-MAGS106. Next base: position 3,187 of record CANLCA010000465.1, read on the forward strand.
CGCGGGGTCTGCCTTCACGGGTTCTGGGGCCACCCTTTTCTATCTCGGGAGCACGATCCTCGCCGGTCCCTTTGCCGCGGAAAACCTGACTCTTATCCAAGTAGGTGTTTCCGGAACAGGGGTCTTGTCCGCGAACGGGAACCTGCGCGTGGAGGATTCTTCGTTCAATGGCCCCGGCATGCTGACCATCTCGCCAGGGTCGACTGTATTGATACCATCTTCGAAGAACTTGGGGTTGAACGATGGGTATATCATAGAGATCCTGAAAGACCTTTCAACCGTAGGCGTCCTGACCCTGATCCTCGCCTAATTTCTTGAAACTCCAGAAAAAGTGAACAAGAGGGCGGTTTTTCTCTTGCAATTGTTGTATAGAAAATCTATATGTCTTGAACACATGT
>CANLCA010000466.1 GCA_947487925.1 Verrucomicrobiales bacterium
CCGGATACCCCCTCTAGGCACCCCCCCCGGATTTTTTTTCGTCCCGCCGCTTAGGCGAGGATTTGGGTTCAACGAGTGACATCGACGCTTGGTTGGATTAAAGGTGGTTCGATGACAACGAAGGATAGGTTCGGGACGGGCTCCATGTCACGAAGTCAATTACCTCGACGGACGGCCCTCCGGCGACTGAGCGTGGCGGCCTTGCTTGCGGCAGGCTCCTGGCCCGGGGCGCTTGGCGTCCGGGCGAAGGACGGAGGAAAATCGTTCAAGTTCATCGCCGTGAATGACTTGCATCATGACGCTCCCGGCTGTGACCCTTATTTTGAAGGGATGATCAGCCAAATGAAACGCCAGGTTGGGATTGAGTTTATCTTGGTCCTCGGCGATCTCACAGACAAAGGGACTCGGACAAGCCTGGGGGCGATACGGGATCATTTAAAGGGGTTAGGCATCCCTTTTTATGTCCAGATTGGTAACCACGATTATTTAACACCCAACGACAGGAAACCGTACGAGGAAGTTTTTCCGAACCAACTGAATTACGTGTTCCGGTTCGGGGGTTGGCAGTTCGTGGGAATCGACACGACGCAAGGTCAGGAGTTTTCCAAGACAAAAGTGCAACCCGCAACTCTGACGTGGATGGACCACCAATTGCCACAACTCGATAAGCGGTTGCCCACGCTCTTATTCACCCATTTCCCTCTTGGCCCAACCGCTCCGATGGCTCCCTTAAACGCGGAAGACGTGCTCACGAGGTTTCTTGGTCACAATTTGAAGGGGGTCTACAGCGGTCACCATCACGGATTCACCCTCCAAGTTGTGCGCGGAGTCGACGTGCTCACAAACCGATGCTGTTCCCGTCTGCGGGCCAACCACGACGGCGTCAAGGAGAAGGGGTATTGGGTTGTGACTGCGGGGGAGACAGGCTTGGTCCGAGAGTTTGTCGAATACCGAGGCGTTTGAGTGGTCCACGGGGGATGGCTTTACCGTTGACTCAGGCATGAGGGCACTGTGAGCCCAGCAGGGGCTCCTTTGGGCGCGTTTCGGCGATGCCTTCACAAACAACAGCTTTTCGTCGATGTCGCGTAAAAAAAGGCCGCCCAACTTTCTTCAAGTCTGCTCGAGAAGGCTGCTACTCGGAACCGGGGTTGAACTCAGGATTCAAAGCCACTGAACAACCGACTGAATGCGCTAACGATGCCAAATCTTTCAGCAATTAAGTCGACCTTGCGGAAACGAGGAGGTTGCCGCTAGTGTGCTTAAAAAAGTGAGTGGACACCCTGGCCCTGATCCGGGGTGAGGTTCGTTTCGGTGCAAAAATCATCAGGCCGGATTCTAAAGTTGCCATTTTAGAGTATAATTTTGCCCGCTTGGGGCGTCCAAAGAAGCGAATGAGAAGGAAGAACATCAGCGGGTCGATCGTCTTCTTGGTGCTGGGATTAGCTGTCGCTTTCTCCGTGGTGACACGCTCGGGATGGCTGCCGGTGGCGATGGTTGGGTTTGGTTTAGCAGCGGTTTATTCTTTTGGGTTTACGGGGAGGTCAATTAGGCAAGCCCGAGCGTCGCGACAAGGCAGATGGCTGGCGCTCGCGAGAGCCCTCCTGGGTTTGGTGGGAGCTTTCTTATGCCTTTTGATCGTGGTGGGGATGTTCATAGCCCGGCTCAACCAGCAACGTTGGCAGACCCGTTCGAACTTTCGCCCCCAAAGGGCCATGGCCAACAGCCCCATGCCCGATGTACCGGCCACAAATTTCACTTCGAACCTACCGATAATCGTGCTGCACACCGATGGCAAATATGTTTCCAACGATCCCCCGACGGTGGTTCGAGCGGAGTTTTTTGACGCCGTCAACCGCCGAGCCTCCACAGACAACCAGCCCGTTTACGCGGGATTGGCTTCGATGAATCGACGCGGCCACAGCACCCTAGGATTACCAAAACATTCGTACACGTTGCGCACGCTCGACCAAGAAACTAACCAGACGAAGGTCGCTCTGTTGGGCATGCCACCGGAGGAGGATTGGGTGCTCCACGCGCCGTTCGAGGACAAGACGATGATCCGCGACGTTCTGGCCTTCGAACTCACCCGCAAGATGGGCCGTTACGCACCTCGCACCCGCTATGTGGAACTGTTCGTTCAGACGTCGGACGGCATGCTTTCAATGAAGGATTACAGGGGCGTCTACGTTTTGATGGAGAAGATCAAGCGTGGCCCGGACCGAGTGAATATTGCCAAATTGAAACCGGAACATCGTTCGGAGCCTGAAATCTCTGGGGGTTATATCGTGAAACGCGATCATGACGACAGCTCAGGCAGCCGTTTCCGCACCGGCCACGGCGGGCCCTTCTTTTACGTCTCTCCGAATGCTCGACAAATCACGTCGGAACAAAAAACGTGGCTCAAGGGTTACTTCAACTCGTTCGAGTCGGCGCTTTACGGGGCCGACTTCAAGGACCCCGAGAAGGGTTATCCAGCCTACCTTGACGTGGACTCTTTCATCGATGCGCACTTCCTGATTGAAGTGGGCAAAAACGTGGATGGATTCCGCTACAGCGCCTTTCTGACCAAAGATCGTGGGGGCAAACTGACGGTGGGGCCGCCCTGGGACTGGAACCGATCCTTCGGCAACGCCAATTATTATGGCGGAGGACATGTGCGGGGGTGGTATTCGTCGAACATGAGACCTAATGAAATCTCCTGGCACCAAAGGCTGCAAGAGGATCCCTCCTACGCACAACGGCGGGCGGCCCGATGGTCCAAGCTTAGGGAAAAAGTCTTCGACCCTAAGAAAATCGGGCTGATGATCGACGATTTAGCCGCTCAGCTCGAGGAGGCGCAGGAGCGGAATTTCAAACGCTGGCCGATCCTGGGTCAAAATGTGGGCTGCAACTATTTCGTCGGGGATTCGTTCCAGGAGGAGGTGGATTGGCTCAAAAACTGGATCATTGATCGTATCGATTGGATCGACGGTCATGTGACGACCTCGGTGGAATTTTAAGCGGGGATAACGTTCATTTACCATGAAGATCGAAAAAGTAATCTGTCAGGTTTTGCGAGTTCGGTCCGTTGAAAAAAAGACCGCGAGTTCACAGGATGTGGTCCTGGTCCGAGTGGTGAGCGACACGGGGGTGGAGGGAATCGGGGAGGCGGACGCCTCGCCGGAAGTGGTGAAGGCGATCGTTGATGCCCCTTTCAGCCACAACATCGCGTGCGGGTTGCGGGAGATTTTGTTGGGGGAAAACCCTTTGGAAGCGGAGCGGCTTTGGCAGAAGATGTTTCGCCGGACTCAATATTTTGGATGCAGTTCGGTGACGATCGCCGCGATGAGCGCGGTGGATATGGCGCTCTGGGATCTAAAAGGAAAGCATTTCGGCGAGCCGATCCACCGCCTGCTTGGGGGCAAACACCACGACCGCATCAAGGCTTACGCCTCGATTTTGTTTGGGCGTGATGGCAGGGCGACGGAGGAGATTGGGCGCCGTTGGGTAGGCGCGGGATATCAGGCCGTGAAATTCGGCTGGGAACCGATGGGCGAGAACGAACGGTTAGACTTGGATCTGGTTCGGGGTGCG
>CANLCA010000467.1 GCA_947487925.1 Verrucomicrobiales bacterium
GGGGAGCCAGCGGCTCAAACGGTGCTCGACGCCTGGTCCGGAAGACGAACGCTCTGGCATTGGATGATGGCTCAACAGGGGTATCTGGTCATGAGCGTGGATAACCGGGGAACCCCCGCGCCGCGCGGACGCGAATGGCGCCGCAGTCTCCACAAAGGGATCGGCATCCTGAGCACTTCGGATCAGGCGGCGGCAGCTCAAGCGGTGCTGAAACGATGGGGATATGCCGATTCCAGCCGGGTCGGAATTTGGGGCTGGAGCGGCGGCGGCTCCTCAACCTTGAACGCTCTTTTCCAATATCCGGACCTCTATCATGTCGGCATGTCGATCGCCCCTGTGCCGAACCAGCGCTATTATGATTCGATTTATCAGGAGCGCTACATGGGATTGCCGGATGAAAACCCCGAGGGATACCGGAAGGGATCTCCCATCAGCCATGCCCACCGGCTGAAGGGCAGCCTGCTCATTGTTCACGGAACAGGGGACGACAACGTCCATTACCAAGGGTTGGAGGCGCTCGTGAACGAACTCGTGGCCAACAACAAGCCCTTCACGATGATGGCCTACCCAAACCGAACACACTCCATTTCGGAAGGGAAAAACACGACCCGTCATCTCTACAGTTTACTCACCAGCTTCCTGCGCCAGAACCTTCCGGCCGGTGGCAAGGAAAAGTGACTCTCCATTCAGCTAACGGCTGGGAGGCACTCGCACGAGCGCGATGATCATTCCGCCGATTAAATAGCAAGCGGCAAGGAACAAAAGGCAGGCGGCATCACCGAACCCATGGGATTTCAACCAGCCAATGTGATGGTTGCCGAGATAGCCCGCGAGGTTGGCGAACATGTTGATCAAACCGATGGAAACCGCGGCGGCCGATGCCGTGAGCGTGAGGGTGGGAAGGGCCCAGAATGGTGAGGGCCAGAAAAAGGCCGCGAGACCCGTGAGGCACAGCCAACTCATCACAAGCCAGAAGGGCTGCCCGGGGATCGCACTTCCAACCAGCATCAAGGAGGTCACAACCTGCCCCGCGACGCAGTGCCACTTTCGATCGCCAGTCCTGTCCGATGACTGGCCGGACGCAAAAACGCCGACCAACCCGCAAAGGTAGAACAAACCGCTATATAAAAGAGCCTCCGAATTTGAGCCCCCAGAAAGATTCTTCACCGTCGTGGGCAACCAAAAAGCGAGAGCAAGGCCGCCCGTGTTGGTGGCAAAAATCCCGAAAGCAAGCAGCCACACATTCGGCAGGGTCAAAGCCTGCCAGAGGCTTGTGTTCCCAGAGGTTTGCTTGGCCCGAGCCTCCGCCTCCAACTCGGACGTCAACACGTTCCGTTCTTCAAGCGTCAACCACAGCGCGTCGCGGGGCCGATCCGTCAAATAGAACAGAGTGATCACTCCCAGCACGACCGCCGGCATTCCTTCCAAGATGAACATCCACTTCCAGCCTGCCAATCCAAACCAATTCACCTTCAAGAGCAAGGCGGAGATGGGTGCGCCCAAGGCCAGGCTGAACGGCACAGCCATCACCAGGCCGGAAAGGGCCCGAACCCGCTCCCGTCCAGGGAACCAATGCGTGAAGTAAACGATGATTCCCGGAAAGAAACCCGCCTCGGCAACACCCAGCAAAAAGCGCGCCGCATAGAATTCGGCAGGAGTGCTGACAAAGGCGGTGAGAGCGGAGATGAAACCCCATGAGATGAGGATCCTCGAGAACCATTTCCGCGCACTCCAATGCTCCACCAGCAAGGCCCCTGGTATCTCCAAAACGAGGTAGCCAATGAAAAATATGCCAAACCCGAAACCAAACACCGCCTCCGAAAACTTCAAATCGTCCGCCATGGCCAGCTTGGCGAAACCGACGTTGGCGCGATCCAGGTAGGCGACGATATAAAGGAGGAAAACAAAAGGCAGGACCCTCCAAGCCACCTTCTTGCGCAGAGCCGACCGATCCCCAACAAACTGAGGTGATGGGGTCGGCGTCATTCGCTGGATTTCAACGCCGACACGCTCCGGCTCTCAAGACAACGCAGCCTCAGACCTCGTCCAATCGTTGAGTGGCATCGCCAAACTTCGGCAGACGCACGTTCATCTTGTCCATTATCGAGAGATAAAGGCGGCACATCTGTCGTTCCGGCTTCTCCTTGTAGTCCAGCACCCGGCCGCCTTTGATGCGGCCGCCGCCACCCCCCAAAATCACGACTGGAAGCTGGGTCGCATCGTGGCTGCCAGTCAGCATCGAGGAGCAATACATCAGCATCGTGTTGTCGAGCGCGGTGCGCGGACCTTCCTGGATGGCGTCCAGCTTCCGGGCGATGTAGCCCAGTTGCTCGAGAAAAAATTGGTTCACCTTGAGCCAGTCGGCCGTGTCACTGTGCGAAAGCAAATGATGGATCATGTAGTCCACGCCCAGGTTCGGGAAGCGCAGCGAGCTGTGGTCATTGTTCAGCTTGAGCGTGCAAAAGCGCGTGGTGTCAGTCTGAAATCCGAGCACGAGGATGTCGCACATCAGGCGCATGTGTTCGCCGATGTCCTGCGGAATACCGTCGGCCGGACGCGGGATATTCGGCTTCTCCAAAGTCGGCCGCCATCCCTGCAATTCACCCTTCTTGCCGGCATTTTCGATGCGCTGCTCCACATCGCGTACCGAATCGAGGTACTCGTCCAGCTTGCGCTGATCAACCCCGCTGATATGCCGCCGCAGATCCTTTGCGTCTGCCAGCACCGCGTCCAGGACGCTCTTGTCTCCCTTGCTCACTTCATCCTTGAAAAGGCGGTCGAAAGCGAGGGCCGGGTACACCTCCAGGGGGGTCGGAGTGGTCGGTGATGTCCAGGATATATGCGAGCTGTAAAGCATCGAGTAATTCTTGTGCACGGACGGGTTCGACTTTTCGCACCCGAGCACCAGGCTCGGCACCTTGGTCGAGTGGCCGTAACGTTGCGCGAGCAACTGGTCGAGGCTCGTGCCGGAACGAATCTCACCCCCAGAAGCGAGCGGCGCACCGGAGAGCATGTTGCCCGTCTGCGAGCTGTGGATGTTACCTTTCAGCGCCTCCTCGTTGTAAAGACCGCGGATGAATAGCATCTTCTCCCGGAAATCGGACAGTGGTGCGAGCACCTTGCCAAGTTCCATGTGCTTGCCCTCGCCCTTGGCCCACCACTCCTTCGAATGGAAGCCGTTTCCGGAAAAAAGCACCGCAAGCCGCACCGGAGCCTCGCTGGCGGGTTGGATCCCGGCCGGCGGCGCGTCGCCCCACACGTTGCGTGACTCCATCCAGGGCAACGCCATTGTGACGCCAATTCCGCGAAGAAAAGTCCGGCGAGAAAAATGGTGAGAGGTCATAAAAGCTAGGTGTTTGTTACCTTAATCCCATGAGCGTGGAAGGCGAGTCTATTTAGCGCGGCAACGGGAGCCGCGGAAGTCTCGTTTCCCATGTGTTTCAAAGATTGTCCGAATGAGAGCGAGGAACCCGCTGAGCTCAGCCATTCTCCACTCATCGGCCGCCATCGAAACACACTCAGCATACGCGTTTTATCGGTTTCACCCGTTTCTCGCTTAATCCTCGCCCGCCA
>CANLCA010000468.1 GCA_947487925.1 Verrucomicrobiales bacterium
GGAATGGCGGGAGGAAAATTGACCGATGGCTCCTACGTTGTGCGACTTCCGGCTGCCGGCGTTGCGAATGAGTCGGGCCTGCGCCTGAACGATGATTACACGCTCCGATTCCAAGTGGTCGCTGGCGACACCAATGCGGATGGAGTGACCAACGACTTCGATCTCGTTGCCATGTGGCGCGCCTTGCGCAAGCCTGTTGCTCAGCGAGATCTAAATTATGACCTGAATGGAGACGGTCAGGTCAATGACGCGGATCTGGATCTGTTGAAAAGCAAGTACCTGATCAAAGCTACCTCGGCGCCGAGTTCGGAGCTCGGTCCGCAAAATCTGGTGGCCTCCGGAAGCCCTCCCCAAACCTATGCTCCCGTGTTTTCGGCCGCTCTGTCGGACATCGTCCTCCCATCCCGAACAGGGGTGTGGCTTTTCTTTGAGGAGTTCAGATTCTTGAAAATTCGGAAAGGCGTGGCCACGCTTTCCTTGAAGCTGCTATGAGATGGATCCTGCTCATTCTCGTCTGCCTTGGTTCCAACCGGGTGCGCGCCCAAGTGGTCGACGTGTGGGCCACCTTGGAAACCAATCGGATTCCGGTCGGTGGTTCGACCTTGCTCCATGTCTTTGCCCAGGTGACCCCGGCGCGGCAGGCGGATTCGGACCAGCTCCTGCTTTGGTACGTGGACATCCTGAGCGGGGAACCCTCTATCGCCCGCATTCATGTGGCTTCCCTGGTGAAACCCGTATCGGATCGAGATCCACGAATCTCCGCTGTCGGCGTCCCCGACGGTGGCCACTTGCGGGGGATCTATGACTCCTTCTTTAACCTGCCTGGAGCCGGAGTGACAAACCAGGTGGAGCTCTTTCGGCTGACCGTCACTGGCGTCTCTGTCGGCACGGCGTCTTTTGTCGTCGGACCCGGGTCTGGGGCAAACCTGGCGAATGACTTCATGGTTCTTCCTTTCTCTGATAGCCCGCCCTTGACGGGGGGCATTTATTCTAGCATTGCGACAGCGAAGTTGACCGTATTCTCGGAGGGCCTTGTCTCAAACCCCTCCGTGGCATTGAGCATCTCTCTGACGAACACCGTGCTGCCCCCAAACCCCAAATTGCTCATTCAATACAACGTTGTTGCAGGGGTGAACTATTTTATCGAAACCCGTGGCCAAATGGATGGAACTACCTCTTGGTCGCCACTTCCCGGAGGGCCACACAACACGGGTGTTCTCCTGGAAACAAACCGCCTCCAAAGCCGATTTTACCGCGTCCGCACGAGTCTGTTTTGAGTCCGAGGATTGAATGAGCGACTCTCCTCAGAGATTGGAGGGATCCGCCTTGGATGCTGGGCATTGCTGGGAGCACTTGCCTCGGCCTGGGAGAGTTGTCAGGGTGAAGGCGCATGATTTCTGTCGAGCTGAAAGGGTTGACCAAGCGGTTTTCGGGGCCACGAGGCAGAGAGTTCAGCGCTTTGGATCAGCTCGATTTGACCGTGTGCTCGGGAGAATATCTGGTGGTGGTTGGGCCTTCAGGCGGCGGAAAAACGACTCTGCTCAGATTGATCGCGGGTCTGGAGACACCGGATATTGGGGAGGTGTCGTTTTGGGAGTCCGGCCGCAGAATCAGCCTGAGCACAGCAAAGCTCTCTTCAGAGATCGATGTCGCCATGGTGTTTCAGGATTCGGCGCTCTATCCCCATTTGACTGTTCGTGGGAATCTGGAGCTGGGCTTGAAGATCCGCCGTTTGGATCCCTCTGAAATGAACCGACGTGTTGAGGAACTGGGTGGGGCTTGCGGGGTGGGCAAGGACTGGTGGCCGCGCATGCCTTCGGAGCTTTCCGGTGGTGAGAAGCGAAGAGTCTCACTGGCTCGCGCAATTGTTCGACAGCCGCGGTTGTTGTTGTTGGATGAGCCTCTGTCGAGCCTGGACGCCCCCTCGCGGACCGAGTTCAGGCAGTGGCTCCGAGACCTGCCAGGGAGGGACGCGATGACGGTGATTCATGTCACGCACGATCAGGCTGAAGCCATGAGTTTGGGGCAGCGTATCGCCGTGCTCAATAAAGGCAGACTCCAGCAGATAGGCACGCCCAGACAGGTGTATGAAATGCCAGCGAACCTCTTCGTCGCCGGATTTATAGGCGACTCTCCCATGAACATTGTGGCTGGAAAGTTTCTCATCTCCGAATGCGGCACTCCCTGGTTCACGGCCATCCCGGGCAACGGAGGATTTAAAGTGCCAACCCCTGTCCCGATGCCCGCCGGATGGGGGTTGGCCCACCCAGGAGGATCCGGATTATCCAGCAATGTCCTCCTTGGTTTTCGTCCAGAATCCGCCGTGAGGCTCAAGGCTGTCGAGGCAGGCAAGCATGACTTGTCGGGCCGGGTGGATTCAATTGACTATCTGGGGGCGGAGATCGTGGCCAGAATCGACATCCAAGGGGTTCCGTTATTTGTCCGATGGCCGAGTCGTCGTGAAGAAATGACGGTTGGCGAGACTTTGCGATTCAGGATCGAATGGAGCGGCGTCAGCTGGTTTGACGACAAAACAGGTGAACGCTTGAATCGGGACCACGGATCATTCGATCAACCTTAAAACGTCAGTTGAGACGAAGGAACCGCGGATAAAAACCAAATCACAGGTTAAACCTTCTGGGTGAATCCCCTCGCATGGGCAAGTCCTTCTGAATCCGGGTCGTCTATCTGCGTTGATCCGCGGTTCAACTGCTTTTCCAGGGTTCATCCTAACACACCACATTAGCACTGGGCACTTGGGGATGTCTCCTGGTGCTGAAATCACCTACGGCACTGAAAAGTTCTCATGGAGAGTAGCTCGGCGTTTCTTCTATTTGCCTGCCTCCGACACGCTTTGAGGCTCCTTGATTTCATCGAGGGCCTCGATCTTAGCTTTCACGGCGTCGTCCGCGCCATGGCTTCGAGCCAGCTCATAAAACTGGCGAGCCTCCGGCTTTTCTCCTAGAAGTTCGTGAGCTAGGGCTTTGTCAAGGAGCAGCGGCACATCTGGAGTTGTCAGGTTTAAGCGGCCGGCGATTTCTGCTAACGCACTTCGAAGATCTTCCTGGGCTTGGAGTTTCTTTCCAGTTTCCTGGCGCACCTGGGCACGACGGATGAGCCATGAACTCAGAATCCGCGAAGACTTCAATTCTGACTCGATGGTCTCGAGCGCGACTTCAAACTGTCGATTGGCTATCAGGGCTTCAACCCTTTCAATCTCCAGAATAGCGGCTCCGGTCGCCTTGATTCCTTCTTCGATCCCCGCCAGGCGCTGCTGGGTCATCTTCAGATGCAGGTGGAGATCGCTGCGAAGCAGGTACCATTCAGGATTTTGCTGGTGAGCTTTGAGCGCCGCGTCGCAGTCGGCCAGCGCCGTTTTGTAATCCTTCTTTGCCCTCAGGAACTCCGCTCTGATGGCGTGAAGACCTCCTAGCTCCACAGGATCCTCCACCTTCAAAGCGAGGGCGCGAGTGATGGCGTCGATCGCTTTCCCAGTTTTTCCGCTCAGGAACTGGACGCGGCTCAATTCGCGATGAGCATGGATGGAGCCCGGATCAAGATGCAC
>CANLCA010000469.1 GCA_947487925.1 Verrucomicrobiales bacterium
ACGAACCCCCGGGTTCATCGCACCCGAACATCGACGGAACGAAGTGCTGGGTTTCCTGAAGAATAACAAACTGGAGGATTTGTGCGTGACCCGACCCCACTCAAGGCTCAGCTGGGGTATTTCGGTCCCGTTCGCGCCTGATTACGTCACCTACGTCTGGTTCGATGCCTTGGTGAATTACATCAGTGTGCCCGCGGATCACGGCGATCCGGCGGTTTGTGCCGCACTGGAGCTAGCTCCCACTCGCGAAGGGATGGAGCCCCGCGAACTCTGGCCTGCGGACATCCACATCGTCGGGAAAGATATCCTCAAATTTCACGCTGTTTATTGGCCGATCATGCTCAAAGCCATGGGGCTCGCACTCCCCGGCCGCATCCTGGCCCACGGATGGTGGCAGAAGGATGGCCAGCGCATGAGCAAAAGCACCGGGAACACCGTCGACCCAACAACCGTCGTCGCCGAATGGGGAATCGACGCCTTTCGCTACTATGTCGTCCGGGAGTTGGCCATCGGCGCTGACGGCAACTGGACGGATGCAGGTTTTGCCGCGCGCTATAATTCGGAGCTTGCCAACGGGCTTGGCAATCTTGTGAACCGATCCCTATCGATGCTTCACCGTTACCGTGGCGGGGTGCTAGGGAGAAAATCGAACGACCTGGCCGCCGAAGCGGCTGTCGCGGCGGATGGTGCCCGCTCGCATTTAGGGGAGTGCCAGCCACAGGCAGCGCTGCAAATTCTCTGGAGTTTGATCAACCGTGCCAATCAGTATGTGGATCATACCGCTCCCTTTAAGCTCGCAAAAGACCCCACTGAATCGACCAGGCTTGATGAGGTCCTCTACAGCCTCGCGGAGGTCTGCCGTGTTCTCGCGGTCCTGCTATGGCCGTTCATCCCCACCACAGCAGAGAAAATCTATACCCAATTGGGGATCGCGGAGGCGCCCGACACTTTCACCAGTGCCTCCTGGGGCGGTCTCAAAGAGGGTCACAAAATAGGCCCAATCGCTCCCTTGTTCCCACGCAAGGATCAACCTAAGCCTTGACCTGAGTCCCCATGGCCCGCTTCACACTGGCCACCAATTGTTTGCCGTCAAAAGGCTTTTGAAGATACCCCTGCACAACCTGGCCCACGGAATACGTTGCCATTTCGCTCTCGCTGAACCCGCTCATGATGAGCACGCGCACATCGGGACGGATGTCCCTCAAAGCCAGCAGGGTCTCCTCGCCTCCCATCCGTGGCATCATTAAGTCCAACAAGACCAGCTGAACCTCTCCCCCAGATGCGCGAAACAAGTCCAATCCTTCGCCGCCGTCTCGCGCCTCCAAAACGCGAAAGCCCTGATGTGTCAGCACGGTCGAAACAAATGCGCGAACCCCGTCTTCGTCATCGATGATCATCACCGACGCAGCCCCCTGCCGGATGTCCCGCCGGTCGAAGTCCTGGGCAAAACCCACCTCTCGCACCTCGGAGGAGGGCAGAAGCACTTTGAACGTCGAACCTTGACCCAGCACGCTTGTGACTTTGATGGCTCCTAAGTGCCCCCGAACCACTCCGAATGTCGCGGCCAATCCCAGCCCGCGTCCCGCGAATTTGGTCGTGAAAAATGGGTCGAAAATCTTGGCCATGGTTTCAGGGGTCAGGCCGCACCCCGTATCGGAAACTTGCACGAAGACGTAATCCCCGCTCGCTAATTCGGGTGCGCAACGCAGTCCGGCCATGGACTTGGAATCTATCTGTTCGGATCCCGTCGTCACCGTGATAACGCCCTCGCTTTGTGTGATGGATTCCGAGGCGTTGATCACCACATTCATGATGATCTGCTTTAACTGGTTCAGGTCGCCCCGCGTGCTGGGCAACCCTGGGGCAAGGTCCAGTCGCAGCTCACAACTCTTGGGGATGGAGAGGCGCATGAGGGGGCTTGTCTCACGGACGAGCCGGCTCAATTCCACCTCTTGGATTGAGAACTTGCCTTTGCCAGAATAAGCCAGCATCTGGGCACAAAGGTCAGCGGCCCGTTTCGATGCCTGGTCGATTTGGTCCAGAGCACTGGCAGCTCCGGAGCCGGGGGGAAGGTTGAGTCGTGCAAGACCGGCGTTTCCAAGGATCCCAGCAAGCAGATTGTTGAAATCATGGGCGATTCCTCCGGCCAGCACTCCTAGGCTCTCCCATTTTTGGACCTCTTGAATCTTGCTGTTCAAGATCTCCCTTTCGGCTTCGGCACGCTTCCGTTCGGAGATATCCTGGACGGCCCCGATCATCTCTGCAGGCTTCCCATCAGCAGCTCGGATGACTTCCGCTTGCTCCACAACGTGGCGGATGGAAAGGTCTGGGAGCACGATGCGATGCTCGATGTGATAAGGAGCGCAATCGCGGATCGCGATTTCAGACCGTTGCTTCACAGCCTCCCTATCTTCGGGATGGACCAGCCCGATAAACGACTGTCTCGTCGGCACGAACGAATCATCGTTCCGTCCAAAAATTCGGTATACCTCCATCGACCAGACGAGCGAATCGTTGCGCAGATCAAGAACCCAGCTCCCAATACGCCCTAATCGCTGCGCCGCAAGGAGGTGAGATTGAGAGTGCAGAAGGGCCGTTTCTGTTTGTTTACGTTGATCCACTTGCTTCTCCAAAAGCGCTAACGCGGCTTGGAGCTCACGGGTTCGGTCCTCAACCTGGCGGGCCACCGCGTGTTCTCTGCGGGTGCTTTCGATAAATCCAGCGGCAAGAAATGCGCTGACGCACATTCCCCCAACGAGCATCGCCGTGGAAGCATCTCCACGATGAGTTTTGATCCAAAGCGAGTTCGCACGAAATTGAACGTGCCAATGGCGCCCACCCATAGGCAGTTCAGACTTAATACTCAAGGGACCGCTGTTTCCAAGTAACCCGAACCCGAACCCACCGGGAAGTGTTTGAAGCGCCTGGGTGGTCGAAGCGGCGGTGGAGTATAGAACCCGGCCGGAGGGTGGAGCGCTCGGATCCAGAAAAAGAATATCGATGCCTGGCGTCGGCATCTCAGCGGCCACGGAGGCAAAGAGTTGGGGCACATGAAAGACCGCCTGCAAATAGCCCTTCAGCCCTTCACGCCTGGACGGCACATCACCCGGTGGGGGCCACGCATGATACACCGGAATCAGGACGACGAATAAGGAGACCTCCCCCTCCCGTTGGATGAGACGAAAAACGGGTGTGGTCGTCGTCGAACCTGTGTCGCGCGCCCAGTCGAGCTGCGGTTGGATCTGATCGTCAGAAATCTGGCATCCCATGGCACTTTCGTTACCGAGGATGGGTTCCACGATAAGTATGGGAAAATATTCTGAACGTTCGCGCCCAGGGACGAGATTCCCTGCCGCATCTCGCTCGGAGAATCGAAATGCCGGAAAACCCTCACTTCGAGCTCGAGCTTCAACCTCCTCGCGTTCTCCGGATCGGACCCGGGGAACCCACTGCAAGGCCTGAACTCCGGAGTTTCGATCCAGCAGATCCCTCGCCGCTAACCCAAATCTCTCTCGATTCAACTCCCCGCCAAACACAAACACTGACCTCAAAGCGGACAGC